>NZ_RZPB01000010.1:0-27546 GCF_003998535.1 Mesorhizobium sp. M7A.F.Ca.AU.002.02.1.1
GCATAGTGGGCGGCCCGCCACTCGCCACCAGATAGTTCGGTCAGGTTTAATTCCGGCCTGCCGACCGCCTCGGCCACCCAATCGCGCAGCGTGGGAATTTTCGAGCTTTCGGAGAAGGTGCATTCAAACGCCGTCGCCACATGTTTCGGACAGCGCGACCACGTTTCCCGAGCCTCCGGCGACGCTTCGCTGCCCGGGCCGCCTGAATGGCTGGGAAACAGGTGAATGCGGTCCGTATCGACATCCAGTTCACGCAGCCAAACGACAACGGCATGCATCGAACTGCCGGACAGGCCGGGACCCTCGTCGACAACGGCGAAACGCGCCGATGGATTGTTCTTCCAAGCGGTGATCGACCGCGGATCGGCGTTGATGTGCCTGTGGAAGGGATGGCCGATCGGACGAACGCTGAATGGCGCAGGCGCGCCAATCGAGGCCGCCACCATAGCTGCGAGCCCAAGGCCAATGCTGCGGACACCGATAACGCATGTGTTCGCATCGAGCCCCGACTTCTGCGCCGCGTCCAAATAGCTTTCGGGATAAAGCGCATAATGCGCATAACCCTCAGCGGAGCCGGTCAGAACCTCGGCCTGACAGTCGAGCCCGGCCAGCAGCTTGAGAAGTCCCGGATCGATGCCACCGCCAACGTTGAAACCGCTTCGCCACGACTTCGCTACCTCTGCCGCAAGCCCGACCAGCAGCCTGGCGCCTTGCTGTTGCCGTGGCGAAAAAATGTCGATGCCGCAGGTTCCGAAATCGACGTCGGCAAGCGCCTGAACCAGCTCCGACACGCTGATGAACAGTCCGACCAATGCAGCATGGCGTCGGATGCCATGAGACATCCGATCAAGTCTTACGGCCATTTCGCCTGCTGCTTCGCGAAGCTGTTGTGCGTCCTGCGTCCGCTTGTGGTCGCCGTAGACGATCATCGATCGGTTTCCAATGCTTGCCGTGCGGGAACGCATCGGATGCGGCTTCGATCCATGCTGTCTCGCGCAATTTTTCGATGGGTGGAGGAACATTCCGGCAAGCTGATGGTTCGGCGCCAGGAACTTACCTTTGAACAACATAGGGTGGCGGTTTCGTGGGATCGAAAAAGGTTCGTGTTGGTATCGTTGGGGTCGGCAATTGCGCATCCTCCCTGGTGCAGGGCCTCTCGTTCTATCGTCACGCTAAAAGCAACGAACCAATCCCTGGGCTGATGCATGCCGACCTCGGCGGTTACCACGTCGACGACATCGAGATTGTCTGCGCATTCGATGTCGCCAAGAGCAAGGTTGGCCTCGACGTCGCGGAAGCGATCTACGCCGCCCCCAACAACACGTTCCGCTTTGCCGACGCCATGACAACCGGCGTTCGCGTCGAGCGCGGACCGACGCTGGACGGGATCGGCAAATATTTGCGCGACGAGATTGAAGAAGCTCCCGAGCCGGTTGCCAATGTCACCGAGATCCTGCGTGACAGCAGCGCTGACGTGCTGGTTTCCTACCTGCCGGTGGGTTCCGAGGAGGCGACCTGCTTCTATGCCGAATGCGCACTCGAGGCCGGCTGCGCCTTCGTCAATTGCATACCGGTCTTTATCGCCTCACGTCCGGAATGGCGACGGCGCTTTGAGCAGCGCGGGCTGCCGCTGGTCGGCGACGACATCAAGAGCCAGGTCGGCGCGACCATCGTGCATCGGTTGCTAGCCAATCTCTTCCGTGAACGCGGCGTACGCATCGACCGCACCTATCAACTGAATTTCGGCGGCAACACCGATTTTCTCAACATGCTGGAACGCGAGCGGCTGGAATCGAAGAAAATCTCCAAGACACAGTCCGTGGCCAGCCAGTTCGATGTTCCCCTGGAGCCGGGCAACATCCATGTCGGCCCGAGCGACCATGTGCCTTGGCTCACCGATCGCAAGTGGGCCTATATAAGGGTCGAAGGCACGACCTTCGGCGGCGTGCCGCTCAATGCCGAGCTCAAGCTGGAGGTCTGGGATTCGCCCAACTCGGCCGGCGTGGTGATCGATGCGGTACGCTGCGCCAAGCTGGCGCTCGATCGCGGCATAGCCGGCGCGCTGACCGGTCCCTGCAGCTATTTCATGAAGTCGCCTCCGGAACAGTTCACCGACGCCGAAGCGCGGCAGCGCACGCTCGCTTTTATCGCAGGCAAGGACGAGCCTTTGCTCGATGCCGCAGAATGACGACGACCTTCTTTCTGATCCGCCATGCGGCACACGAAAATGTCGGCTCCTATCTGGCAGGCCGTATGGACGGCGTTTGCCTCGGCGATGCCGGTAAGGCGCAGGCAACGCAGCTTGGCTGCCGCATGGCCCGGGAGCCCATCGTCGCGATCTTGTGCAGCCCGCGCGAGCGTACCCGAGAGACGGCGCTGCCAATTGCGCTCGCCTGCGGTGTCGGAGAAATCGCGATCTGCGCCGAACTTGACGAGATCGACTTCGGCGACTGGTCGGGAAAGACTTTCGATGAGCTGAATGGCGACGCCAGCTGGCGAGCCTGGAATGATCAGCGGCAAGTGGCAAGGACACCGAGTGGCGAGACCATGCACGATGTCCAGCAGCGCGTCGTCGCGGTGATGAATGCTGTCCACGAGCAGCATCCGAATCAGTGTGTCGCCCTGGTCAGCCACGCCGATGTGATCAAGGCCGCCGTCTGCAAGGTCCTTGGCTTGCCGGCCGGCGACTGCTTTCGCTTCGACATCGATCCCGCTTCGATCACGACGATCGTATCGGGGGACTGGGGGGCGAAGCTGATCCGATTGAACGAAGTTGCCTGACGAGGATTTGCCGGATGCAGATGGTCATTTTCGGTCTTACCGTCACGTCTTCATGGGGCAACGGCCATGCCACCTTATGGAGGGGACTGATCCGAGCCCTCGCCCGGCGCGGCTGGTCCGTTACCTTCTTCGAACGCGACACGCCCTACTATGCCGGAGCGCGCGATCTTGATCGCCTGGACGGCGGCAACGTCGTGCTCTACCCGGACTGGGAGGACATCCGCCGGGTCGCGGAGCAAACAGTCAAACAATCGGATGTCGTTATTGTCACCTCTTATTGTCCCGACGCCGTGGACGCCTCGCGGCTGGCGCAGCAGGCAGGCCGCGGACTGCGTGTGTTCTACGATCTGGACACTCCGGTCACGCTTGCCCGCATCGAACAAGGTGAGCGTCCACCCTATTTCGGCCCTGAGGGTCTTGCCGATTTCGACCTCGTCCTGAGTTACACCGGCGGCTCGGCGGTCGACGCGCTGAAGACGGTTCTGGGTGCGCGCCATGTGGTGCCGCTCTATGGGCACGTCGATCCCGACCAACACCGGCCGGCAGAGAAGCGGGCCGAATTCGCCGGTGATCTGTCCTATCTCGGGACCTACGCGGCGGATCGCCAGGCCGGCGTCGAAAAGCTGCTGGTCCGCACCGCCGCGCGTCTACCGGATCAGCGCTTCATCATCGGCGGCGCACAGTATCCGCAGGAATTCCCGTGGGGCGACAACATCTTCTTCGTCAGGCATCTGCCACCGGCCGATCATCCGGCGTTTTTCTCATCCTCCCGACTGACGCTGAATGTCACCCGCGAGGCGATGGTGCAAAAAGGCTGGTGTCCTTCGGGCCGGTTGTTCGAAGCGGCGGCATGCGGGGTGCCGATCATAACCGACACCTGGCCTGGCCTGAGCAGCTTCTTCGAACCCGGCAGCGAGATCCTGCTGGCCCACGACACCGATGACGTGGTCGCGGCGCTCGCCTTGCCGGCAGATGAACTCGATGCCATCAAAACCCGTGCGCGCGAACGGGTTCTGGATGAACACACTTCTGCCCGGCGCGCGGCGGAGCTGGACCACATTCTAAACGACGCCTTTC
Source organism: Mesorhizobium sp. M7A.F.Ca.AU.002.02.1.1 (assembly GCF_003998535.1). Lineage (NCBI taxonomy): Bacteria > Pseudomonadati > Pseudomonadota > Alphaproteobacteria > Hyphomicrobiales > Phyllobacteriaceae > Mesorhizobium > Mesorhizobium sp. M7A.F.Ca.AU.002.02.1.1. The sequence goes on from NZ_RZPB01000010.1 coordinate 3,859, forward strand.
AAAGATCTCCCCGCGAACCGATGATGGAAGCAGTCTGATGTTGGGCATTGTGCCCGCTGCCGGGCGCGGCAGCCGCATTCAACCGCTCGGCTTCTCGAAAGAGCTGCTGCCGGTAGGCAGTCGGATCGATGGACAGACGGAGCGTCCCTGCGCGGTGAGCGAGTACCTGGTGCGGCGGATGGTGCGCGCCGGCGTCGACAAGATCTGTTTCATCATCGGATCGGGCAAATCCGACATTCTCGAATATTACGCCGCCGGCTATGGTGACGCTGCGGCTCTGTTCGTGGTGCAGCCCAACCCTGTTGGACTTTGCGATGCGATTTTTCGGGCAGCGCCTCTCGTCGCGCCCGACGAGACGGTTTTGATTGGTTTGCCCGATACGATCTGGTTCCCCGAGGACGGCTTCTCCTGCCTGCCGGATAGTTCCCTATCGTTTCTGCTCTTCCCGGTGGACCGCCCGGAATTTTTCGATGCCGTGGTTCTCGACGAGGGAGATCGGGTGAAGGAAATTCTGGTCAAGCGGCAAGACGCTGCCACGAACTGGATCTGGGGGGCGTTCAAGATGCCGGGCCGGATCTTGCACCAACTCGCTGCACTCTGGCGTGAACGGGACCGGCGTGACGAATATATCGGCACCCTGATCAATGCCTATCTGGCTGCCGGCGGTGAAGCCTACGGTGTCAGGGCCGGAGTCTCCTACGTCGATGTCGGCACCTTCAACGGCTATCGCACGGCTCTTCGGCTGCTCGAAGAGGGCGTCGCATCCGAACAACGCCAAACCGCCATGCTTGTGGGTGGAGCACACCCGCATGTGCCTGTCGTTCCCGGCGAAGGAGCCTGACCATGCTGCATTCCCATGCCGAAATCCGCCGCCGTATCGATGCTCTCGGCCCATGGTTCCACAACATGGAACTGGCCGGTGTCGAAACCGCTCCCAACCATTTTCTCGGCAATTACCCGCTGATCAAATGGCGCAAATTCGCCGAGGCCATTCCCGCGGATCTGACAGGCAAGACGGTGTTGGATATCGGCTGCAATGCCGGCTTCTATTCCATCGAGATGAAACGGCGAGGTGCTGCCCGTGTCCTCGGCATTGATTTCGATGAGGCTTATCTGGCGCAGGCCCGCTTTGCCGCCGAGATCGCCAATTGCGAGATCGAATTCCAGAAACTGTCGGTCTACGACGTCGGCGCCCTGCGCGAAACATTCGATATCGTGCTGTTCATGGGGGTGCTTTATCACTTGCGCCACCCGTTGCTTGCGCTCGACCTTATCCGTGAGCATGTCGCCGGTGATCTGATGATCTTCCAGTCCATGCAGCGCGGCAGCACCGATCTTCCCGAGATGGAAGAGAACTATCATTTCTGGACGCATGACCTGTTCGACCGGCCGGAATTTCCCAAGCTCCATTTCATCGAGCACCGCTATGCCGACGACCCGACCAACTGGTGGATACCCAATCGAGCCTGCACCGAAGCGATGCTGCGCAGCGCCGGTTTCGAGATCGTTCTGCACCCTGAGCAGGAGGTCTATTTCTGCCGGGCCGCAGGCGACCCGGCCAGTGGCGGTCCCGTCTACCCCTCGAAAGGACAGCGCCATGATTGAAGCCGCGATGATCTGGAACGAGCCCAACAACAAATCGCATTGGGATCCCGAGCTCGACCCCGACTGGAGCCGCTTCGCCAGGATGGCAATCCTGGCGGCGGACGCAATCGCATCTGAAAACCCGGCTTTGACCAAAGTGCTCGGTGGCATCTCGCCGATAGACCCGGGATTCATCACCCGCATGAAGGAATTCGGCGTGCTGGATCATGTCGACGCCGTCGCCGTGCACGGCTTTCCGCTCGACTGGAACCTGTGGCAAATCCAGGAATGGCCGCAGAAGATCGGCGAGATCGCGACCGTCACCGACCTTCCCATCTGGGTCAGCGAAGTCGGCGTATCGACCTTCGGCGCCGAGGAAATCCAGGTCTGGGGGCTCAAGCGAACAGCTGAATTGCTGCTCGGCAATGCACCACGCGTCCAGTGGTACAGCCTCTACGATCTTCCGCGTGAATGGGAAGCAACGACGCGTCACCGCGAAGCCGAAGGCTCCTCTTATTACCGTCATTTCCATATGGGGCTGCTGCGCCAGGACGGCACGCCAAAGCCCGCGCTGGAGGAATTCCTGCGCTATACACCCGCAATGGGACTGGTGCAGTGGTTTCATTTCGAAGATCCGCGGCTGGACGACGCTGTCGCCTGGCTGAAGCGGCTGGGTGTCACCAATATGCGTACCGGGCTTTCCTGGGCGGACAGTTTTCGGCCGAATGCGCTGGACTGGTTCGACCGGCAGATGGAAGCACTCGCCGATTTCGACGTGACGGTCACCTTCTGCTTCACACCTCAGCATCGCGGAATGATGCCCCACCACACCAGCCCGCCACTGGTGCCGGAGGAGTTCGCGGAATTCTGCTCAACCATGATCCGCCGCTATGCGCCTGGCATGACATCCGCCTCGCTCCCCACGCGGCGGGCCTCGGCCGCGTGAAATCGTCATGCTGCCCATGCATCAGATGCCGGACTTCGCAACACCACTGACAGGTGGGGATGCGGCGCAGGGCACCGGGACGCAACCGGCCGCGACACTCACCGTCCTCAATGTCGCCTACCCTCTCGCGCCCGTCGGACCCGACGCTGTCGGCGGTGCCGAACAGGTTCTGTCGATGCTCGATCGGGCGTTGGTTCACGCCGGCCATCGATCTATCGTCATTGCTTGCCGTGGCTCCAGCACGAGCGGCACGCTTGTGGAAATACCGGCCGAAAACGGCATGCTCGACGAGGCGGCGAAGCGCCGCGCGCAAGAGGCCCATCGCAAAGCGATCGCCGCTGCCCGCGCCCGATGGCCCATCGATGTGGTTCATCTGCACGGCATCGATTTCGACGCTTATCTGCCCGACGATGGTCCGACCTTGGTGACCCTCCACCTGCCGTTGGATTGGTATCCGGCCGCGGCATTGCGCCCGACGCGTGGCGACCTCTGGCTTCATGCGGTCTCACCCAGCCAGCAGAAAACCGCGCCATCAGGCGCCAGGCTGACGGCACCGATTCCGAACGGCGTCGACATCCAAGCACTGAACCTGCCGCAGCCGAAGCGCGACTTTGCCCTGGTTCTGAGCCGGGTTTGCCCGGAGAAGGGCATTCACCTGGCGCTCGATGCAGCCAAACTAGCAGGCGTTCCGCTGGTCGTCGGCGGTAAGGTCTATCCCTACGAAACGCATAGCGGTACTTTCGCGACGAGGTCCAATCTCGCCTCGATGGCCGCCGCCGCTTCCTTGGCCCGCTCGGCTTCACCGCCAAGCGACGCTTTCTCAACGCAGCGCGCTGTCTGGTCATTCCGAGCCTCGCAGCCGAGACCAGCTCGCTTGTGGCCATGGAGGCCCTCGCCTGCGGGACCCCGGTAGTCGCCTTTCCAAATGGTGCGCTTCCCGACGTCATAGAGCACGGCAGGACGGGCTTTCTCGTCGACACGGTCGACGAGATGGCCCAAGCCATTCTTGCGGCGCCCAGCTTGGATGCCGAGACATGCAGGGCGGAGGCGCGACGGCGATTTTCGCTGGAACGGATGATCTCGTCTTACATGGATGCCTATCAGGCGCTGGCACAGCTTGGCACTGGTCGCCGGCGCTTGGCTGCGACGCCGTGAGCAAAGCGGTGCTGCGCTGCGAAATCATCGGTGACCCCGCGCAGTTCGACGCCTTGACGCCGCACTGGTGGAAACTGTGGCAGCAGAGTCCCTCGGCGACGCCGTTTCAATCTCCCGCCTGGCTGGTGCCATGGTGGCACGCATTCGCACCCGGTGAACTGGCGACAGTCGCGGTCTGGCGCGGCGGCGATCTGGTCGGGCTGGCGCCGCTCTATCTCGAGCACGGGACGGCCGGTTCGAAGCTGCTTCCGGTCGGCATTTCGCTCAGCGACTATCTGGACATCCTGGCTGTCCCTGGGATCGAAGCCGAGGTTGTCGGCATTATCAGCGAGTCGATCTTCTCGATCGGGTGGGCGCAATGGATCTTGTCGGACTTGCCGCAGGACAGCGTCGCCCTTGCGATGAAGCATCCCGAGATGGATCGGCCGACCGCCCATGCCGCCTGCCCCGTGCTCGCCATCGCCGGCGACGAAACGCTGGCAGGCTGCGTCCCCGCAAGACGCAGACGCCAGTTGCGTCGGGCGCGCCAGGCGGCATCAAGATGCGGCCGGATTGCGCTGTCATCGGCAAACGGCAGTCCGCAAACCTTCCTCGATCAATTGATCCGCCTGCACAATGTGCGATGGGCCGAACACGGAGGGGGTGTGTTGGCCAACCCCGCCGTCGAGCAATTCCATCGGCTCTCGCTTCCCTTGCTCGATGCTCATGGTCTGGTGCGATGCTGGCTGCTCGCGATCGATGACAGGACCATCGGTGCCTATTACGGATTTCACCACCGCGGCCGTGCCTACGCTTATCTGGGTGGGTTCGACCCTGCTTATGCCGAGGAGAGCCCGGGCGCGATCCTGATTGGCCACGCAATCGTGGAGTCGATCCGTGAAGATGCGCGCGAGTTCGATTTCCTGCGCGGCCAGGAGGCCTACAAATATGGCTGGGGCGCCGCCGACAGGTGGACGATGCGCAGGGTCTGGACGCGGAGTTGACCCATGAGTGTAACCGCACCGAAAGGCGCCCAGCGCCGGACATCGGTCAGGCTGGCGGTTGAAGACTGCATGGCCGACGGTATTTGCGCCGAAGGTGTTCTCGTCAGGCTGGCGCTCCACCTGCCGCCCACAATTGGGGCAGCGGAATTGGCGGAGGTCGTGCTGAAAGTCCGTCCGGCGGATACCGGCGACGCGGCAAGATTGCGGAAGGTCGCCGGACTGCTGCGCTGCAAACCAGACGTCTTTGCCATGTTGCGAGCGACGGGCGGCGCCGTTCGCCATGAGCGCAATGAGGACGAGACGAATGCCGCTGTCGTCATGCGGCTGGCGTCCAGCTTCGATGCCGCGGCAGCGATTTCGGGAGCCGCGAGTGTCCAACTGGCATCCCTCGGCGATGTGGAAAGGCTCACAGCCACGACCAACGAAATCGTCGCATGGCTGGAAGCCCGAGAATTCACCGGAAGGGAACGGAGCATTCTCGACATCGGTTGCGGCATCGGCCGTTTCGAGCGTGCGCTGTGCAGATCCTTCAAGCGGATGGTCGGTATCGATATATCGTCGCGAATGATCTCCATCGCCTCAGAGCAATGCGCCGCACTCGGCAATGTCGAGTTACGACAAACCTCCGGTCTCGATCTGGCCGATTTCGACGATGCCAGTTTCGATTGCGTGCTGGCGGTCGACAGCTTTCCCTATCTGGTTCTGGCCGGCATGGCAGAGCGGCATTTCGAAGAAATTGCGCGCGTTCTGAAACGGCCGGGCTGGCTCGCCTTGCTGAACTATTCCTATCGCGGATCGCTTTTCTCAGACCGCGACGATATCGGCCGTCTGGCGCAAGCTCATCAATTGCGGGTCCTCATCGACGGTGAGAAGCCGTTTCGATCATGGGATGGCAACGCTTTTTTGCTCGCTCGGTGAGACGGAACATTACAGCACGATGCCAGTTCGGATGTCGAGCAAAGGGCACCAACGAGTGTCCTCGATTCGAAGGAGGAGCGCGGGCTGGACGGCAATCGGATCAAGTCCGAAGGATTACGCCGCTAATCGATTGCCGAAGGACTGAACGCCACCGCGCGGGCCTGTGGTCCGCGGGGCGACCAAGGAGCAAGGAAATAAACCTGTGCAAGGGTCCGCCGGTCAGCTTCTCGGCGGTGGACACAGGCTTGTAATGCCGGGCGCTTATCACCACACTACGATCAAGGGACCGCTATCAAGAGAATGTGATGTCTCGTTCGAGCGACGATACCGCGGATCCGCATGTCGAGATGGCGGTGGATCGGGAGATTGCCTCCCTGCTGGCAGCCATAGAGCAGGAAAAGATTCCGGACCGCCTCACCAAGCTGGCGATCGAATTGCAGAACGCGCTCGTCGAGAAGCGTCGGCGCGACGTGAACAACTGACTATCTGCGGCTGTCGACCTCGACGTCGAGCTGACCGTCCGACAGCTGGTTTCTCCTCTCCATCAATGTCTCCAGCGAACTCTCCCCTAGGAGTTCAAGGATGTTGGCGCGCGCACGGTTCAGGCGGCTTTTGACCGTCCCGACCGCGCAACCGCATATGTCGGCGGTTTCCTCGTAGCTCACTCCCAAAACGCCGATCAGCATCAGCACCTCGCGTTGGTGTTCAGGCAGTCTTTGAATGGCGCCGTGAACTTCCCTGCTCTGAACGGTCCATTCCTGGGTGGCTTCCGAAATTGGTCTCGAAGAGGCGCAGTCGAGCAGGCCTGGCGCCTCCCGGGCAGCGATCTTGACCCGGGTATAATAGGTGTTGCGCATGATGGTGAAGAGCCACGACTTCATTCGCGTACCGGGTTCGAACTTGTCGATGTTGGCGAGACCCTTGGTCAGTGTCTCCTGCACGAGATCGTCAGCATCGTCGGGGACGCGGCAGAAGGTGCGGGCGAATGCCCGCAGGGCGGGTATCAGGTCAACGATGGAAACTTCATTGGTTTCCTGGTCGGCCAAAAGGCAGCCTCCGGATGACAATGGTCCAGCTCCCAGCAGAAAGAGTGTGTGAACGCAGCCTCAGCTAAATGCATGGAAGTTTGGTTCGTTCCTCTTGCTGGAGACAACTCTTCATAATTCTTCGCGGGCGGAGATATCTGTCATGCGATCGGCGCATACCATCACCGCAGCAGCGACGCCTCCTTCGACAGTGGTATCTACAGCGTCCGCTTTTTTACGGGAACAAAGCCGTTCACCGGCAGTTTGATGGCTTGCCACTTTAACCTTCCAGTATCGATCGAGGACCTGTCATGGCCAAATCCGCTCGCCCCTCCGCTCGCCAATCGGCAAGTGGACTGGATCAGAATAGCGCGCGCGGAAATGGCGGCGAGTTGCACCAGGTCGCGGGAGACGACACGCCTGTCCTTACCACGGCGCTCGGAACGCCTGTCTCCGACGACCAAAACACATTGCGGATCGGTGAACGCGGACCATCGCTGATCGAAGACTTTCACTTTCGCGAGAAGATTTTCCACTTCGACCACGAACGCATCCCGGAACGGGTCGTCCATGCCCGCGGCTATGGCGCGCATGGTTATTTCGAGACCTACGACTCACTGGCCAAATACACACGTGCCGACATTTTCCAGCGAGCTGGTGAAAAGACGCCGGCATTCGTTCGTTTCTCGACGGTTGCCGGCAACAAGGGCTCGTTCGATCTCGCCCGCGACGTGCGCGGCTTTGCGGTCAAGCTCTACACCAAGGAAGGCAATTGGGATTTGGTCGGCAACAACATTCCGGTCTTCTTCATCCAGGACGCCATCAAGTTTCCCGATCTGATCCACGCCGCCAAACAGGAGCCCGACCGTGCTTTTCCGCAGGCACAGACGGCGCACGACAATTTCTGGGACTTCATCAGCCTGATGCCGGAATCGATGCACATGGTGATGTGGATCATGTCGGATCGCGCCATCCCGCGTTCCTTCCGCTTCATGCAAGGCTTCGGTGTGCATACGTTCCGCCTCGTCAACGCCAAGGACGAATCCACCTTCGTCAAGTTCATCTGGAAACCCAAGCTCGGCATGCAATCGGTGGTCTGGAACGAGGCGGTCAAGATCAACGGCGCCGATCCCGACTTCCATCGCCGCGATCTGTGGGAGGCCATACAGGCCGGCAATTTCCCGGAATGGGAGTTGACGGTGCAACTGTTCGATCAGGCGTTTGCCGACAGTTTTGACTTCGATATCCTGGACGCAACGAAGATCATTCCCGAAGAGGTTCTCGAACCAATTCCGGTCGGTCGGCTGGTGCTCGACCGGATGCCGGATAATTTCTTCGCCGAGACCGAGCAGGTTGCATTCATGACGCAGAATGTGCCGCCCGGAATCGATTTCTCCAACGATCCGCTTCTGCAGGGCCGCAACTTCTCCTATCTCGATACCCAATTGAAGCGGCTGGGCAGTCCGAACTTTACCCATCTGCCGGTCAATGCGCCGAAGTGCCCGTTCGCCCATTTTCAACAGGACGGGCACATGGCCATGCGCAATCCGGCCGGTCGCGCCAACTATGAACCTAACTCATGGGGACTGGGACCGCGCGAGGATCCGCAGCGTGGCTTCCGTTCTTTCTCCGATGCCGAACAAGGGCAGAAAGTACGTCTGCGCGCGGAGAGCTTCGCCGATCACTACAGCCAGGCCCGGCAATTCTTCAACAGCCAGACACCACCGGAGCAGCGTCACATCGCGATGGCGCTGACGTTTGAACTGAGCAAGGTCCAGGCACCGGCGATCCGCGAACGCATGGTTTCGCATTTGTTGAACATCGATGAAACGCTGGCGACCACGGTCGCCGACAAGCTCGGCATCCGTGACATGCCCGAACCTGCCGAAGCCGCCGTTCCACCGCGCGATGACTTGCCGCCGTCGCCGGCGCTCAGCATCATCCAAAACGGGCCCGACAGTTTCGAAGGCCGCAAAGTCGGTGTCATGCTCAGCGATGGAGCCGATGTCGCGCTGTTCGAGGAACTTCGTTCCGCCATCGAAGCGGAAGGCGCGGTGATGGAGGTGGTTGCGCCCAAGGTGGGCGGCGTCGAAGCCGCCGACGGCACCCACATCGAGGCAAGGCACATGATCGACGGCGGTCCATCCGTTTTGTTCGACGCGGTGGTGCTGCTCCTCTCCGAGGCGGGCGCCGAGCTACTGGTCACGGAGGCCGCTGCGAAGGATTTCGTGTCTGATGCGTTTGCGCATTGCAAGTTCATCGGCTTCACCTCCGGGGCCGAGCCGCTCCTGATCAAAGCAGGCGTCGCTCCCGATGCCGATGAGGGGCTGAGGCGGCTGGATTCGGCAGCTTCGGTAGCTGCGTTTGTGCAGTCATGCCGCAAACTGCGGCTCTGGGCGCGGGAGGCGGCTGTCAAACTTTGATGCGATGGCGTCAGCTGTTTCCGTTGGCGCGTCCGCACTCTTTGGTTTGCCGCCAACCCAGCCGGCACCGCGGTCTACGAGCGATCTTCCTTGCTGGACGCTTGTCGCCGCTGCTTCTCCAGAACCTCGTCGGTCCCAACCAGCTTCTTTGCTCCGCCTGAAATGGTCGTGGACACCACCGAAGGCGGATCGCTCGCGGGAAAGGAATCCTCCAACCCCGCCTGCAGTTGGTCCTCGAGCGTGCGTGGTTCTTCGGACCGGCCGGGCGTTCTGCGCGTGTCGATCTTCTCCAGCGACTGTTTCTTTTTCGGCGAATCGTTGGCGTTCCGGACCAGGGCGTAAAGCTGCTCGATCGCGAGTTCCTTGATCGTTTCGAAATCGGCCCGATCGTCCTTGGCAGCCTCGATTTGATCAACCATGGCTTTCTCGAAGCGGTCGAGGCTGTCGCCTCCGCAGGCATGGGAAAGGCGCAACAGGGCTTCGTTCAGCATCAACGGAGCGAAATGTGCTGAAGCTTCAAGCCTGAGTTGCCTTAAACGGTCCGGAGTTGCGGCCTGCAACTTTGACATGGACAACCTCCTTTCTCCCACAAGCGTCTCAACGGGATTTGACCGCCGATGTTCCACCGTGCCTGAACATCTGTCATGCCATGCGAGCTACAGGAACCAGCTTGCCACCAATCCCGCCGACGCCGCAAAAATCGCCAAGGTCGTCACGCCGCCCAGGATGTTCGTGCTTGTGCTGTTGACCTTGTCGCCCATGATCTTGCGATTGTTGGTCATGATGAGGATGAGAAGCAGCAGCGGCGGCGTTGAAAATCCTTGCACGATGCCGGACCAGACGAGAGCTTTCATCGGGTTGAAGCCGAAGAAATTGAGACCCACCGCCACCAGCGTTATGACCCCGATCGCGATGTAGAATTTGGGAGCCTGCCGGGGTTTGGCATGCAGGCTATTCTTCCATCCCATCGCCTGGGCGAAATCGAAAGCAGCGCCAGCGGTCATGATCGGCACGGCCAGGAAGCCGACGCCAATTACACCGGCCGCAAAGAGAATGCCGGCAGCGTCGCCGGCAAGCGGCCGCAGCGCTTCGGCCGCCTGTGCCGCTGTCTCGATCTGCGTGTGTCCGGCCTTGTAGAGCGTCGACCCGGTCGAAAGGATGATAAAATACATGATCAGATTGGAGAACGTCATGCCGATTAGGATATCGCGGCGGGATCGGCGCAGTTCACCCTCGGTGGCGCCTTTGCGCTCTTCGAGGCTCGTTCGACCCTTGGCGATCTCCTCCTCCACCTCCTGATTGGACTGCCACGTGTAAAGGTATGCGGAGAGAGTGGTCCCGACGATGGCGACGAGGATGGACAGGTACTCTCGGCTGAACTCGATTTGTGGCAACAGCGTGCCACGCAGGATGGAAGCGGCATCCGGTTTGGCAAGCACCGCGGAGACCACATAGGCAAGCAGAGCCAGAGCCAGCCACCGGAACACATTTCGGATCAATTTGTACGATCCGAGCACCTGCAGGGCAAAAATGACGACCGCAACGGCAGTGACGACCAACGGAGCAGGCAGCGGAACGAACAGCACAATAGCCGCCGACATGGCGCCAAGGTCGGCGGCTGCCTCGATCGTGTTGCCAATCAGCACGCCCACCAGCACGGACCATAGCAGCCAACGCGGATAGAGGTCCGATATGACCTGGAAAAGCCCGCGACCCGAAACCTGGCCAAGTTTGGATGAAAGGTAGACGACGAGATACATCATCGGCAGCGTGACAGGTGCCGTCCACAGCAGGTCGGGGCCGAACCGCGCTCCGGCGCTGGCGTAGGTACCGATGGCCGAGCAGTCGTCATCGGCCGCGCCGGTGATCAGGCCAAGCCCAAGAGCCCGAACGACGTCGCCCCCTTTTCGCCTGCTTTCCCTTTGGCCAGCATTCTCAGGCGGCTTGTTCATTGAAGGCGCGTCTTTACCGAGGCCACGCAAGAAATCATGACGAACATTCCAATCGGATGGCGATGAAGCGTTGCAGCTGCATTGAGATCGAGGTTCGAACCTCCGGTCAGGTTTTTTGTTCCTGGACACGGTCCCGGCCCGCAACGGCGGCGGAGCCGAACGTCAAAGCGAATGCTCCGTCCCCCTGAAGAAGACAATGCTTGTGTCGAAGCCAATCCTTCAGGCGACGTGGCAAGCTATTTCTTCAAGTCAGCGGCTCGTACTGCCGCCGATCACCATCCGCACGCCGAGGCCGATAATGAGACAGCCGGCGAGCCGCTGCTGCCAAAGCCTTGCGCGAGGGTGCCGCATGACCCATGCGCCGACCGCGCCCGATGCCAAGGCGTAGGCTCCCAGCACCAGCACACCGGTTATCTTCTGTGTTGCGCCAAGCAGCACCAGTTGCAACGTGACGGAGCCCCTATGCGGGTCGACAAATTGCGGCAGGAACGCAACCATGAACATCAAAGGCTAGGGATTGCTCAGATTGGCGATCATTCCTTCCCGGGCGGCGGCGAGCGGCCGCAGGGCCTTGATGTCACCTGTGGGAATGGTTGCCGAGGCTGAAAGCAGCAGCCGGAAACCCAGCCACATGATATAGGCCGCCCCGGCCCATCGAAGCAGATTGAACGCCACCGGCGAGGCGTGGACAAGCGAAGACAGGCCGAATGCAATCAGCGGAAGCTGCACCAGTCCGGCGCCCAGCGTCATGCCGAGTACCGTGAACAACGCCACGCCGCGCCCGTGTCCGATGCCGCGGGCCATCACCAGCATGCTGTCGGGGCCTGGCGGCACCTGCATCAGAATGACGGTTCCGACAAAAGCTGTCCACAATGAGAGGTCGATGGGCATCTCCTTTCGCGCCGCCGATGACATCAAAGCGGCCAGCCGTCACCGGGTTCCGGCGGCAAATGAAAATGTCCATCGTGAAGAACCTCCATGAACCCGTCAGATGGAACGCGGTGCAGTCCTGGAAGTTGAAAAGCCGGAGCCGTTCCTGAACCGGTTTTGGAGGCCTGATCCGTGCATGAACCGATAAACGCCTTCCCGCTCCCGCTGGATACGTCTCCGATGGAGGCCAGGCTTGCCGATGCAATCCCAAGGGATGGGAACCGCTGGCAGTACGAGCCTAAATGGGACGGATTCCGCTGCCTTGCTTTCAAGAGCGACGACACCGTTGACCTGCGCGCCAAATCCGGCAAGCCGCTCGGCCGCTATTTTCCGGAAATCACGGAGATCCTGCGTGACCTCAAGCGCGGGCATTTCGTCATCGACGGCGAGATTGTCATCGAGGTGGACGGTGAGCTTTCCTTCGAGGCGCTGCAGATGCGTCTTCACCCGGCACAAAGCAGAATCCGCAAACTGAGTTCGCAGACGCCTGCCAGTCTGATCCTCTTCGACATGCTTGCCAGGCCGGGCGGCGAGGTCATCACCGGCAAACCACTTGTCGAAAGGCGGCGAGCGATCGAGGACTTCGTGACCTCCTCGAACAGTCCGGATCTTCGCCTGTCGAAGTGCACTTATGATGCAGCGACGGCGGCTCGATGGCTGAACGGGGCCGGCCATGCATCGACCGACGGCATCGTGGCCAAAGTGCTCGACGAGCATTATCTGTGCGGCGAACGTGCGATGGTGAAGGTAAAGCCGAGGCGCACCGCCGATTGCGTTGTCGGCGGTTTCCGCTATCTCGCGGGTAGCCGTGAGGTCGGCTCACTGCTCCTCGGCCTCTACAATGACGACGGCAAGCTCGATCACGTCGGCTTCACGTCGACCATCGCCAGGACCGACAGAGGAGCGCTCACGCGCCGGCTGGAAGGGCTGCGGTCAGAGCCCGGATTCACCGGCAAGGCGCCCGGCGGCCCGAGCCGCTGGAGCACGGAGCGCAGCGGACAATGGGAGCCTTTGGAACCTGAACTGGTGGTGGAGGTCCGCTTCGACCACGTCACCGGCAATCGGTTTCGCCATGGCACCAAACTGCTGCGCTGGCGCCCCGACAAGGCGCCACGGCAATGCACGTTCGAGCAGATCGAATAAACCGCCCCAGGAAGATCGCCCCAGAAACCTGTCACGATTTATTGCGACGAAGGAACCAACTCGGGATTCACCGGTTCGGACACCATCCACCCGGAGCTACCCTGACATGCCGAATGCAGCAGAAATTCTGATCGACACACTCGTCGCCTGGGACGTGGAGGTGGTGTTCGGCTTGCCGGGAGACGGCATAAACGGGGTCATGGAAGCGTTGCGGACGCGGCGCGACAAAATTGCCTTCGTTCAGGTCCGGCATGAAGAGTCGGCTGCCTTCATGGCATGTGCATATGCCAAGTGGACAGGAAAGCTGGGCGTGTGCCTTGCGACGTCCGGCCCCGGCGGAACACATCTTCTGACCGGCCTCTATGACGCCAAGCTCGACCAGGCTCCGGTGCTGGCGATTACGGGCATGCAGTTCCACGATCTGATCGAGACGTTCACGCAACAGGATGTCGATCTGACGCGCGTGTTCAACGATGTCTCCGTTTATAACGCCCATGTTGCCGATGCCGCGCATATGGAAAACGTCGCCAGCCTTGCCTGCCGAACGGCGCTGGCGCGCAAGGGCGTCGCCCATCTTTCGATTGCCAGCGACATCCAGGAGCAGGAGCGTGATCCGTCGAAGCGCTCCAAGCGCAATCGCCCGGCGCACACGCCGCAGGATATGTTCGCCGGTCACAGCGTACCGCTGGACGTTGAGCTCGACAAAGCCGCCGCCATTCTCAATGACGCTTCGCGGGTTGCGATCTTGGCCGGGCGCGGCGCCATCGGCGCGGCCGCCGAACTCGAACACACGGCGCGCCTGCTGCAGGCGCCTGTCGCGAAGGCTTTGCTGGGCAAGGCGGTGCTGCCGGACGACCATCCCTACACCACCGGCGGGATCGGCATTCTTGGAACCCTGGCTTCGCAAGAGGCGATGGAGAACTGTGACGCGGTGCTGATTGTCGGTTCGACCTTCCCCTACATCGAATACTACCCGCAGCCCGGACAGGCCCGTGGCGTCCAGATCGACTGCGATGCGCAACGGATCGGCTTGCGCTTTCCGGTCGAGGCCGGCCTCGTCGGCGACGCGGCCGAGACATTGCGCGCGCTCAACCAGCGCCTGACGCAAAAGCCCTCCGATGAATTCCTGCGCCGTTCCCAGGAGACCATGAGAAAATGGCGCGAGATGATGCGGCAGTCGGAAGACATGCAGGCGCAACCATTGAAGCCACAAGCGATTGCCCGGGCGTTCGGACAAAGATTGGCGGACGACACAGTGCTGGCCACGGATTCCGGTCAGAATACGGAGCTGGCCGCCCGCCATGTCGATCTTCGCAGCGGCCAGGCATTTGGGGTGTCCGGATCGCTGGCGTCGATGGCTTGCGGTCTGGCCTACGCCATCGCTGCCGGCATAGCGTTTCCCGGTCGACCGATTGCCGCCATCGTCGGCGATGGCGGCTTTGCCATGCAGCTCGGCGAATTCTCGACGGCGGTGCGCTACAAGATCCCGCTCAAGGTTCTGGTGATCAAGAACAACATGCTCAATCAGATCGCCTGGGAGCAGATGATGTTTCTGGGCAACCCGCAATTCGGTTGCGAATTGCAGCCGATCGATTTTGCCAAGGCGGCAGAAGCAATGGGCGCAAAGGGTTTTCGCATCGAGCGGGCCGATCAGATCGAGACGGTTCTCGACCAGGCTTTCGCCACGCAAGGCCCTGTCGTGATCGAAGCGCTGGTAGATGCCTATGAGCCGCTGATGCCGCCCAAAATGCCGGCAGACTACGCCAAGAACTTCCGCCAGGCCCTGCCGCGGACGCCGGGACACGAACGCATAGAAGAAAATATCGCCCGTGAGCCGGCGAAATCGATGATGGATGCCTAGAGGCGGCGCAGGGAGGTGGAACAGCGCGCCTCAGTGGCTTCATTCTGAATCTTTCCAGATGAACCCGCGCTCTTCCGGGTGACGGATGCGGATCATGAGCTTCGACGCGCTCTTTTCGACCTCGATTTGCTATGGCAACGGCGCTCCGCAGGCTGGTTGGACTCTGGCGCTACCCATCACATTGCCACTGGCGGCAATCCTTTTGCTGTATGTTGCCGGCGCTGGCCGGCTGTGGCGACGGAGCGGACGTGGACGTCGCTTGCGATCGCGGCAGGCCTTGCTGTTTGCTGCCGGCTGGTCCGTCCTGGCGTTCGCCTTTGTAAGCCCGATCCATGCATTGAGCGAACATGTGTTTGCGGCGCACATGATCGAGCACGAATTGCTGATGGCGGTCGCAGCGCCTCTGCTGGTTGCCTCCCGCCCGACGGCGGCGATGATGTGGGCCCTGCCGGTACAGCTGCGCCAGATATTCGGAGTGGCTGGACATGCAAATGCGCTTCGGGCGGTCTGGGCGTTCATCAGCCGTCCTGTGGTCGCGACCGTCCTGCACGGAGCCGCGATATGGATCTGGCATGTCCCGGCGCTGTTCGAGGCTGCCCTCCAGCAGGGCTTCCTGCACTATGCCCAGCACGCGAGTTTCCTCGGTAGCGGGCTTTTGTTCTGGTGGGTGCTGCTGCCTCGCCTTGGCCGCGAGCAGGCTTGCGGCAATGCCGTGATGCATCTTTTCTTCACCTCCCTCCACACCGGGCTGCTCGGGGTGTTGCTCGTCGTCTCGCCCAGGCTGTGGTATCCGGATAATGCGATCGGCTCGGATTTATGGGGGCTCAACCCGCTCGAGGACCAGCAACTTGCAGGCTTGATCATGTGGATTCCCGCCGGCCTGATCTATGGCGGAGCCGCACTGCTCCTGGTCGCTTTCTGGATTCAAACGAGCAGTCCGCGGCAACAGGCTTTCCAGCAGTTGCGCATCGTCTAACCCGCACCGCTTCGCGTCGGTTTTCAGCCGGGGGGTGTTGCCAAGCATCCTTTTTCAGTCAGCCGCGTTATGGCCTTGGCAACGATGGTGGATCCTTCATGGCGAGGTGCATGAGTCCGTTGGCCAGCTCTCGCAGGCTGACACGACCGCGAATGTCGCTTGCCCCCACATGTCCTAGGCAAATCTTGCCTGGCACCGTTCAGGGAACGGCCGCGCAACGGCGTTTGAGGGCGATCAGCGCAGCGCCGATATTGGCCTTGGCAGGATGCGGCGACAAGCAATCGGCCCTCCATGCACACGGTGCGAATGCCCGGAGAATCCTTGATCTGATCTGGTCTTTCAGCGCAATCGCAGTGGCCACGTGGCTGCTTGTCATGTTGATCCTGGCGGCAGCGCTTTTGCGTCGTCGCCTGTCCGAGACAACGCGCTCGCCGCTCGAGATCGATTCTCGTCAGGAGCGCCGATTTACCCGCGCTGTCGGCAGCGCCATTGCGTTGACCGTTCTGGTGCTCGTCATGATGACGATAGCGAGTTTTTTCGCCGGCAAATCCATTGCTTCGCTGAGTGGAACGGAAACGCTTGCCGTGCGCATCACCGGGCACCAATGGTGGTGGGAGGTCCGGTATCCCGGAGATGATCGGTCCCAATCGATCGTCACGGCAAATGAAATCCATGTCCCGGTTGGCGAACCGGTCAAGGTCGAACTCGATTCGCTCGATGTCATTCATAGCTTCTGGGTGCCGAACCTTGCCGGCAAGCGCGATCTCATTCCGGGCCGGCCGAGTGAGCTCACACTCGTCGCCGATAAGCCCGGCATCTATCGTGGCCAGTGTGCCGAATTCTGCGGCTATCAGCACGCCCATATGGCCATCACCGTCATCGCGGAAAGCCGCGAAGCGTTCGAAGCATGGCAATCCAGGCAAAACGCCGTCGCATCCGCGCCTGGCGGCGACGAAGAGCGCCGCGGCCAACAGGCATTTCTGTCCACCGGCTGTGCGCTCTGCCACACGATAAGAGGCACGCCTGCCAGCGGAACGGTGGGACCTGACCTAACTCATCTCGCCAGCCGACGCGCACTGGCCGCGGATACGCTCGCCATGACCCCTGGCGCGCTCGCCGCCTGGATCGCCGATCCACAGTCGATAAAGCCCGGCGCCAAGATGCCGCGCATTGCCCTTAGCGCCGACGATCTCAACGCGGTCGTCACCTATCTCGGAAGCCTCGAATGAGTGGCCTTGCGGGAAAGCCGGCCGAGCACACTCAGGAGGCCCTGAAAGGCATCCGTGACACCGGTCTCGAAGAGGTGAGACTGCGCGCCTTTCTGGCGCATGCCTGGCGAACGCCGAAAGGCTTCTACGGCTGGCTGGTCACGGTCGATCACAAGCTGATCGGACGGCGCTATATCGTGACGGCTTTCCTGTTTCTCATCCTTGCGGGTCTGTCAGCGCTCGCCATGCGCTTCCAGCTTGCCCAGCCTGAGGCCGGCCATATCGGTCCCGATCTCTACAACCAGCTGTTCACCATGCACGGCACGACGATGATGTTTCTGTTTGCCGTGCCGGTGATGGAAGCTTTCGCCATTTACCTGGTGCCGCTGATGATCGGCACTCGCAATGTCGCCTTTCCGCGGCTCAATGCATTCAGCTACTGGGTCTATCTTTCCGGCGGGCTGATGATCTGGATCGCCTTCGCCTTCGAAACCGGTGCGGATGCCGGCTGGTTTTCCTATGTGCCGCTCGCCGGACCCGAATATGGCGTCGGCAAGCGCCCCGATTTCTGGGCGCAGATGGTGACCTACACCGAAGTGTCCGCCCTCGCGGTAGCGGTCGAGATCATCGCGACAGTTTTCAAACAACGTGCCCCCGGCATGTCGCTCGACCGCATCCCGCTCTATGTCTGGTCCGTCCTCGTTACGGCTTTCGTCATCCTGTTCGCCATGCCGGCCGTGATGGTCTCGAGCACAATGCTGATCCTCGACCGCCTGGTCGGCACAAAATTTTTCGACCCCGTAGCAGGCGGCGATGCACTGCTGTGGCAGCATCTGTTCTGGTTCTTCGGCCATCCCGAGGTCTATATCATCTTCATTCCGGCGACCGGCTTCGTTTCCGCGATCCTGCCGACCTTCGTTCGCCGCCCGGTGTTCGGCTATCTCGGGATCGTGCTGTCGTTGATCGCGATCGGTTTTCTTTCCTTCGGCCTGTGGGTGCACCACATGTTCGCTACCGGCCTGCCGCAACTCGGCGAGAGCTTCTTCACCGCTTCCTCGATGATGATCGCCATTCCGAGCGGCGTTCAGATCTTCTGCTGGATTGCGACGATCTGGGGCGGCCGGCCGATCTTCGCCACGCCCATGCTTTTCGTTCTCGGCTTCATCTTCACCTTTGTGATCGGCGGCCTGACCGGCGTCATGGTCGCCTCGGTGCCGCTCGACCTGCAGGTGCACGACACCTATTTCGTGGTTGCCCATTTCCATTATGTGCTGGTCGGGGGCGCCGTCTTCCCCCTGCTCGGCGCCGTTTATTACTGGTTTCCCAAGATCACCGGACGCATGCTGTCCGAGAGGCTCGGCCGCTGGAATTTCTGGCTGGTCTTCCTCGGGTTCAATCTCACCTTCTTCCCCATGCATATTCTCGGTCTGCAAGGCATGCCGCGCCGCGTTTATACGTATCCGCCGGCGAGCGGCTGGGGCGAGATGAACCTCTTCATCAGCCTCTCTTCGCTGGTGGTGTTCGCGGGCTTCGCGCTTTTCTTCCTGAATCTCTTTCTCAGCCTCCGCAACGGCCGCATTGCAGGAGACAATCCCTGGGGCGCGAGCACGCTCGAATGGGCGACGACGTCGCCGCCGCCCTCCTACGATTTTTCGCGGCTGCCCGTGGTAACTCACCGCGAACCGCTTTGGGCCGAGCCCGATGTGCTCCCAGTGGTCGAAGGTCTGCGTGTCGACGCCCGCGAGGTGCTCGCCGGTACGGTCGCCGATGCGATGCCGCAAGTAAGGGTACCATCGGCTGACAACTCGATCTGGCCGTTGCTGTCGGCCATCGCAGTCGGCGGCGCATTTCTCGGTTCGATATACACGCCGTGGGCGGTGGTCTGGGGAGCGATCCCGGTTTCGATCGGCTTTATCTGCTGGTTCTGGCCGAAAGGCGAACCGGAGGACGAGGAATGAGGCACCGCCCCGTCGCCGACGTCAGTCACCTGCCCACATACGATTTCGGGTCAGCGAGCCCGATGTGGTGGGGAACCCTTGCCTTCATTGCCCTCGAGGCAACCGGTTTTGCCTTGGCGATAGGCACTTACTTCTATCTGGCCGTGCTGGCCCGGCATTGGCCCATTGGGGCCCCTGCGCCAGATCTGCTGCCGGGGACGGCAGTACTGGTTATTCTGGTTGCGAGCGTCGTGCCCAACCACATGATCGAGGTTTGGGCACGTCGCCAGGACCTGGCGAAAGTTCGCCTTGGCATGGTCGTCATGTCGATCGTCGGCATTCTTCCGCTGATCGTTCGCATCTGGGAATTTCCGGCTCTGCGGATTTCCTGGGATCAGAACGCTTACGGATCGATCGTCTGGTTCCTGCTCGGGCTGCATACGACGCATCTCCTTACCGATGTCGGCGACACGATCGTCCTGGCGGTTCTCATGTTCACGCAAAAAGGCAAGGCAGGCCGCCGCTTCAGCGACGTCTCGGACAACGCCTTCTACTGGGACTTCGTCGTCGTCTCATGGGTCGTGCTCTATCTTGTTATCTATTGGGCTCCGAGGATGTGAGATGCAGGCGATCCGTACCGGCGTTTCCTGGGCAGGCCTGGTCAGCGGACCAGTTGCGTGGGCAATAACGCTGCAGCTCGATTATTCGATTGCATCCTGGCAATGCCATGCCGGCTTTCGTCCCACTGCCTTGTTCTCGTTGATAGGCGCCGCGGTCGCCCTGGCAGGCGCGCTGCTGTCGTGGCACGCCGTTCATGACCGCGGACATGGTACGGTTCCGCCCCGGAAGGCGCGCACGCGCGCATTCCTTGCAAGGACTTCCGTGGGCATCGGGGCGCTGTTCACGCTCATCTTGCTGGCGCAGCTGATGGCAGGGCTGATCTTCAGCGGGTGCGAACTGTGACGAGGTCAAAGACCCGGAGATTGGCCGTCCGCCGGTGCCCGCCTTGGCCTGCCGCGGGCATTCCATTCCCGGCCGTCACCTCCCGGGCGGTCGCGCTCGTCTTGGCATCGTTGCCGCTTTGCACTGAGCTGCGGGCGAGCGAAATCCAGAAGGGTGAATACCTTACCCGAGCGGCCGACTGCATCGGCTGCCACACGTCCAATCCGAGCCGCCCGTTCGCTGGAGGCTATCGCGTGCCGACACCCTTCGGCGACGTATACTCGACCAACATCACACCTGATCCTGACACGGGCATTGGACGCTACTCCGCGGACGAGTTCGTGCGGGCCGTGCGGAAAGGTATCAGGCGCGATGGAGCCGATCTCTATCCCGCCATGCCCTATGACAGCTTCGCCGCGATGAGCCGCGAGGACGTGCTTGCGATCCGGACCTACCTCCTGGCGCAGCCGCCGATCTCGCAGCCGCAGCCGCGAAACATCCTGCCTTTTCCATTCAACCAGCGCTGGACAGTTGCGCTGTGGAAGCTCGCGAACCTGCATACCGGCAGTTTCACGCCCGATCGGAACCGGACCGCCGCATGGAACAGGGGAGCCTACCTGGTCGAGGTGCTCGGCCACTGCGGTGCCTGCCACACGCCAAGGAATGCAACGTTCGGCATGGATGAAGACCACAAGCTTGCCGGCGGCACCGCCGGCATCTGGCAGGCCTTCAACATTACCAGCGACAAGATCGCAGGCGTCGGCGACTGGAGCAACGAAGAGCTGTCTCGATTTCTCAAAACCGGCGCCGTTCCCGGGAAGGCTTATGCGGGCGGGCCGATGGCGGAAACGGTCATGAACAGCCTGCAACATCTTTCCGATGACGATATCCAGGCCATCGTCGCTTATCTCAGGGACGTGCCCGCCCAATCGGGAGACGAAAAGCAGCCGCGTTTCTCATGGGGTAACGCGGCCACGGCCGACGGCGATGCTGGAACCGAAGGGATGACGCAAGGCAGCGGGACCGCAGCCGGCGATGATCTCTATCGATCGCTCTGTTCGACATGCCATGGGGCGAACGGAGGCGGATCGTCAGACGGATCCTATCCGTCCTTGACCCGCAACAGCACCCCCGGCGCGGCCACACCCGAGGATGTCGCCATGACCATCCTTGAAGGCGTCAAAGCTGGCGACGTGGCGGGGCGTAAGTCGATGGCGGCCTTCGGCGGCTGGCTGGACGATGGCCAGGTGGCAGCCCTTGCAAATTACGTCACCGCTCGGTTCGGAAATCCCGACGTCAGCGTTACCGCGGCCGATATACGCCAGATGCGGGCCGGCTCGACAACAGGCCAGACAATCATGGTTCTGGCGGCTCAATCACTTGTGGCGTGCGCCGCCGTGTTGATGCTTGGGCTGCTGCTTCTGCTGGCAAGGCGCCTGCGCCGTCGGACCAGTTCAGTGCGCCTCATGTCCGCGCATAGAGATAGGCGGTGATGTCGCGCGCCTCTTGAGGCGACAGATTTGTATTGGGCATGGCCGTGTTCGGGTCTACGTCCCGCGCTCTGCTGATCCAGCGCATCATCGCATCCGGGCTGGCTCGCGATGCCCCGATATATCCTCTTTCGACGACGCCCCGCAGGGAGGGACCGACGGTACCACGGGCGCCGGGCACCCCCGGGATTTCGTGACATCCGCCACAGCCGTTGCGGATCATGGCCGGGATGGCTCGTTGAGGGTCGCCGCCGATCGCCTGCACAAGCGTGGTTTCTCGCAGACTGTTGCTGCGAACCGATCCGCTGGCGAAGACGGCAAAACCGATGACGACAGCCGCCGATGCTCCTGCCAACCACCAGAATTGGGGCGGCGCTTGCTTGGCGGCCTGCCGGTTCATCTGCGCTTACCGCTCTCAGCGCTCAATGCGCTGCCGAAGCACTGGTCCGGCAACGGATTGAGGAGCCGGGTCATTTATTACAGTTCTGCACATTCGATGTTGTCGTGCCGGTCGCGGTGTTGTTGTCGATGTCGTTGCCTGCCGAATCTTTGCAGCGGTCAGTCATGCCACCTGATTTCGTTGTGGAATTTGTCGAATTTGTAGTGCTCGGATCGGAAGGATTCACGGATGTTCCAGAGCCGGTGCCGCTGTTGCCGCCGGTATTTCCAGACGTAGCCCCGGTGCCGTCGTTCGAGCCCGAACCGCTGTTGGAGCCGGAACTGTTCGACTGTGCCACTGCCGATGTGGCCAATGTGAGCGCGAGCACAGCGGCGGACAGAAGTTTGACGATCATGGTGGATCTCCTGGTTGGGTGTACCGCCACCAAACCAATCCTTTCCTGATATGTTCCCGGCGAAATCGTGTTCAGCAAAATTCTTGTGAAACAGGTTTTTGTGCCGGCACTGCAGACGGGCTAGCCGCGCGACGGCGGTCGATATAGGTGCGCCGCCTTGGCGTCGTCCGGCCGCGGAAGCAGCGCTGGCCGCATGCCCTCGCCTGAAGCATAGTTGCTCACTGGTGGCCGCTGCCCGCGTCCCCGACCAGTGCCCGATCATCCCCGGATCGGAGACAGCTCAATCATCGCCATGAAAGTCATAGCAACGGGCCGAACACGAATATAGCCAGTAGAGCAAGAAAAATCACGGCGATAACTGCGATCGCCCACGTGACAATTCTTCTTGTCCCCCGTTGCTCCTGCTTGCGAGAGATATTTTCAGCCACAGTACGAAATCCTTGCTGCAAAACTCAACCGACGACAAGGCTCAGCGCCCGCATGGTCCTGCCGGACTGTTGGGCCGCGTCCTGGAATGGCCACAGCCGGGGCTCACATGCCTACCAACCCTGCCGCCCGTACCAATCGTCGACATCGCGCCGCACGCGGTCCTTTTCGATGCCGTAACGCTCCTGGATCTTGCCTTCGAGTTGATCGCGCTTGCCGGCGATGCGGTCAAGGTCATCATCGGTGAGTTTGCCCCACTGCTCCTTGACCTTGCCTTTCACCTGTTTCCAGTTTCCTTCCACGCGGTTCCAGTCCATGACACCGTTCTCCCTGTTTTGGAAAGGTCCGGAATAGGAAACGCAATCCAGTCAAGGATGTTCCTGGAAACAGCCAACGCGCTGCCCGATGCCGAATCGGTTGCCAGAAGTTATCGCCCCTTGCGGTCCGCAAAGTACGTTCGAGCCAACTTTCAGCCGAGCCATCGTCGCTCGCTCAAACCCGCGTATTGCACGTCATATGCCAAGGCTCTAAACGGCTCCGACGATGCTTTACATTCGTGCCCGATCACGTTTGAGTGCTGTCAGGCAATCAGCGCTAACTCCAGCGGAGGCGACAACACACCATCGCCGCCTAATCCCCCTACTCCCACTCGATTGTTCCAGGCGGCTTCGACGTCACGTCGTAGACGACGCGGTTGATGCCGCGGACTTCGTTGATGATGCGGGTGGCAGCAGCCCCCAGGAAGGCCATGTCGTAGTGGTAGAAATCCGCCGTCATGCCGTCGACCGAGGTGACGGCGCGCAGCGCGCAGACGAACTCGTAGGTGCGGCCGTCGCCCATCACGCCGACCGTCTGCACCGGCAGCAGCACGGCGAATGCCTGCCAGATGGCATCGTAGAGGCCGGCTTTGCGGATCTCGTCAAGATAGATGGCGTCGGCTTCGCGCAGGATCTCCAGCTTTTCGCGGGTGATGCCGCCGGGGCAGCGGATGGCGA
>NZ_RZPB01001100.1:0-1530 GCF_003998535.1 Mesorhizobium sp. M7A.F.Ca.AU.002.02.1.1
GCCGCTCGCGTATCTTCGGCGCACCCCATGTCGGCTTGTCTTGCTTGAGGCGCACAATCAGCTTCTCGATTTGAAACGGAAGCTGATTGGCGTGGCGATAGGGCCGCCGCGATCGGTCCGTCAGCCCCTCCAGGCCGCTGTCGTTGTAGCGCGTGAGGATCTTGTAGCCGGTCTTGCGCGAGATATCGAACTCCCGGCAAAGCATCGCCATCTTCTCGCCGTCCAGCAGCCGGGCGACGAACTTCAGCCGCTCTTCCATGACGTTACACTCCCTCCAAGGCACCTTGCTCTCCTTGCAAAGGGCCGAAAGTGTAACCCATCTATCCAGAATGAACTGTCACCCATCTCTCGGGAAGGGCATTATTATCAATGGGTTTATTGACAGGTTCGCCACGAGGTTCGCCAAGCGCGTTACCAGCCGTACGACTCGGTCCATGCCCTGCACAGCCAACGCACCTGCGACGCTTCCCGGGAATAGAGTTCGGCATGGTCAATGTCGTCATGGCCGAGACATCCAACATCTGCCTGGTGGATGCCTCCGCTTCGGCGAGATAGACCCCAAGTGACTTCCGCAGACCATGCAGCGTAAGGCCCTTCGGCAATCCCGCGAGAGCGCACCAGTGGGTCATAGCACCGGTCAGAGATTTCGGCGAGAAAGGTTGGCCATATTCCGTGACTAGAACTGTTTCGCCGCGCCGGTCGGCGCGGAGATGCCAAAACAGCAGTTTCGCTACCCCGGAACTGCGCCGTGAAGGGCCAATCCATGATATGCCTGCCACTTCAAGGTTCTACCGTCCCTTGCCGTGCTGCCCAGTCGTATGGGTACAGACAGTAAAAATAGCCGGTACGCTCGGTGGCGATGTATTTGAGGTGGGTGCCGTTGGGCAGCCAGACGATGTCGCCAGGGCGGCATTCGTGGCGGCCGTCATCCAGTTCGATCGTCAGCGTGCCTTCATGGATGAACAGCACCTCGTCATAGGTCACGGTCCAGTCGATCGAGGCGTTCTCCAGATACTCGATGCCGCCGCCCATGGTCCGGCTGATCTCGGCATTGATCACGCGCGCGATCGAAGACGTTCCGGTCGGCGTGACCGATGGCTTTAGGGTCAACTCGCTGTGCTTGAAAATCTTGGCCTTGGACATCGTCATCCCTTTTTTGCGCGAAGATTGGCTTTGGAGGGAGTGACGCCGGACGGAGCCAGCCCGGCGAGCCATCTCGTCACCGGATCGAGCTTGCGCCCGGCATGTTCGAAATCGTCACGCCGACGCACAGCGCCGCGGACAAAATGTGCACCGACAAAGCGAAAGGGTTCGGGCGGGAAACCGCGCGTTACCGGACGAACCAGCGCCGAATGCGTCAGTTCCGATTCACCGTCAGTCAACAGGCCGGTGAGGATCTCGCCGCCGATATAAGCCATTGTCGTGCCATTGCCGGAAAAGCCATAGCCGTAAACGACATCGCGGTTGGCGCGCAAAGCGCCGAAAAGTGGCACGCCGCTCACCGTCCGGTCGATCGGGCCGTTCCATGAA
>NZ_RZPB01001101.1:0-1516 GCF_003998535.1 Mesorhizobium sp. M7A.F.Ca.AU.002.02.1.1
TCGCATAGACGCCGCCGATGCCGCAGAAATTGGGCGTCAGCCCGATATGAACATAAGGTCCGGCGGTCTGCGAGGGGCTTTCCCTGAGCCGGTCGAGCGACTGGGCCATCAATTGCCCTCCAGCCTGTTTTCGAACAGCGACGCGCGGCGCCCGCGCAGCACGATGTCGAACTTGTAGGCGCGCGCGTCGAAGGGGATCGTCGCCTGCATGTCGAGCGTGGCGATCAGCGTTTCGACGGCGGCCTTGTCGGGGATGCCGCGCACGATCGGGCAGTGCCAGATCAGCGGATCACCCTCGAAATACATCTGCGTGATCAGCCGCTGCGCAAAGCCGTGGCCGAAGACCGAGAAATGGATGTGCGAGGGCCGCCAGTCGTTCGGCCCGTTCGGCCAGGGATAGGGGCCGGGCTTGACAGTGCGAAAGGCGTAGCCGCCATCCTCGCCTGTTATGGCGCGCCCGCAGCCGCCAAAGTTCGGGTCGAGCGGCGCCAGATAGCCGTCCTTCTTGTGGCGGTAGCGGCCGCCGGCATTGGCCTGCCAGAATTCGAGCAGCGCGCCGGGTACGCCAACGCCGCGTTCATCGAGCACCCGGCCATGGACGATGATGCGCTCGCCGAGCGCGCTCTCGCCGGGCCTGGCGAAATTGTGGATCAGGTCGGCGTCGAGTTTGCCGAGCATGGCGTGACCGAAGACCGGGCCTGCAATCTCCGACAGCGTGTTGTCGAACGGCAGCGGCGCCTTCTGCGGCGAGCGCAGCACGGAGGTCTTGTAATTCGGTGTCAGAACAGGTGGATGCCAGGTCCGGTCGCGCTGGAAGAAGGCGCCGGTCTCGGGCCTTCGGTTCGAGCCGGACTCAGCGGTCATTCTGGCTTCCGTCCATTTCCGAAAACACGTCCTTGGCAATTCTGAAGGCACGGTTGGCGGCCGGCACGCCGGCATAGATGGCGACATGCAGGAACGCCTCGCAGATATCGTCGCGCGAGGCACCGGTGTTGACGGTGGCGCGCACATGCATAGCAACCTCCTCATCATGGCCGAGTGCGGCCAGCAGCGCCAGCGTGACGATCGAACGCTCACGCCTGGTCAAGCCCGGCCGCGCCCACACGGTTCCCCAGGCGGCCTCGGTGATCAACTCCTGGAAAGGCTGGTCGAAATCGGTGGCGGCGACCTCGGCGCGGTCGACATGGCGGTCACCAAGCACCGAGCGCCGCACCGCGAGGCCGGTGCGATATCTGGTTGCGTTGCCGGGGACTTCATCCATGGGTTTCTGCTCCAGGGGCAAGCGACGCGATAAAGCCGCGGATCAGGGCGGTGAGCGCTTCAGGCTGTTCGACGCAAGGAATGTGTCCAGCGTCGCGGATGATTTCGAAGCGCGCGCCGGGGATCAGCGCGGCCAGCGAGCGGACGAGATCGGGAGGTGTCGAGCCATCCTGGTCGCCGGCGACGCAGAGCGTCGGCACCGCGATGCGGCGTGCAGCATCGGTGAAATCGGCATCGCGAACGGCCGCGCAAGTCC
>NZ_RZPB01001102.1:0-1512 GCF_003998535.1 Mesorhizobium sp. M7A.F.Ca.AU.002.02.1.1
GTGCGGCGTCGCACGCCGAGGCCTTGCCAGATATAGACCGGGAAGGCGAGCCAGGAGAGTAGGGCCGGGAAGCGCATGGCAGTACCGTTAAACGATCAGCGGCAGCCTTAGCGAATGTTTTGGCCGACGGGAACGATCTTCAATCGCAGCAACTCGCCTGCCCCGCCTGCTTGCCCTGATATTCGTCGTGCAGCCGCACCCAATCCATCAGGCCGTGATAGGGGCCGTTCTCGTTGCGGCCCTTCGGCGTCATGTCGAGATAGTCGTAGGCGCCGATCTGCGCCTCGCCGCCGCGGGCGCGCGACATGAAGGTGAGGAAGATGTCGCCGGTCTCGTCCCTGTAGAAGACGCTGGTGCCGGGAAGCTCCTTCGATGTCCGTGGACGGGTCTCGAAATTGTAGGTGGTGCAGCCGGCGGCGATCTGCTTGTCGGTGAAGGAGACCTGCATGTCGAAGTTGAAATCCGAGACATAGGACGACACCCAGTCGAACTTCCAGCCCATGCGCTGCTTGTAAGGCAGAAGTTCCGCCAGGGGAGCGCGCGAAACCACGACCAGCGACACGTCGTGATGCCGTAGATGCTGATTGGCGCCGTCGATATGGTCGGCAAGGAATGAGCAGCCCTCGCAATGATGGGTGCAGCCCGGCCCGAACATGAAGTGATAGACGATCAGCTGGCTGTTAGTGCCAAACAGGTCGGTCAGTCTGTTTGGCCCTTGTTCGGTCTCGAAGACATAGTCTTTCCTGATCTTCAGCCAGGGCAGTTCACGCCGTTCCGCGGCGATCCGCTCGCGAAACCGCGTCAGTTCCTTCTCGCGCGCCAGATGTGCCTTGTGCGCCTGGAACCAGTCTTCGCGCGAAACGATCTTGTTGCGATGCATGAACCTCTCCCTGAATGTCATCCCAAGGACGTTGGGGATGGGCGCAACCCGACATCGCCGGAGAGGAAATAAGGACGGAGAGGCTCCGCCCCAAGCCCTGCAAGTCACAAACAAAAAACCCGGGCGCATCGGCCCGGGTTCGAAGGAGGAAGAAAGGACTGTGATCAGGCGGCCTGTTCCAGGCTCGCCTTCCATTTTCCGAGCGCTGCCAGATGGTTCATGTGGGCGCGATGGGTGAAGGCGGCCTGGCCGGCGGCAACGTTCGAGGCTTTGCCGCTCCAGGCTTTCTGTGGCGCGGCCTGCAGCGCGCGACCATAGGAGAAGGTCAGCTTCCACGGGTGCGGCCCGATGGCGTTGATGGCGTTGAGATTGGCGGTCGCCTCTTCGTCTTCCTGGCCGCCGGAAAGGAAGGCGATGCCCGGCACCGCTGCCGGCACTGTCTCGCGGAACAGTTTTATGGTCTTTTCGGCGACTTCTTCGGGGCTGCTCACCTTGCCCGATTTCCTGCCGGCCAGCACCATGTTGGGCTTCAGGATGGTGCCTTCCAGCACGACGCGCGCCGCATGGAGCTCGTCATAGAGCTTGATCAGCGTTGCCTTCGAAATGTCGTAACAAGTGTCGATGTCGTGGGC
>NZ_RZPB01001103.1:0-1511 GCF_003998535.1 Mesorhizobium sp. M7A.F.Ca.AU.002.02.1.1
GGCTCATATAGGGCGAAAACAGCCGCTCGATATCCTTCAAGCGATAACCCAGCTCTTCCTCGGCTTCCTTGCGGATGGCGGTCTCCGGATCGTTTTCGTCCAACAGACCGGCACAGGCCTCGATCAGCGGCTCGCGGTGGCCGGTGACGTAAGCGGGATAGCGGAACTGGCGCACCAGAAGCACGGTCGAACGCAAGGGGTCGTAAGGCAGGATCACCGCACCATCGCCGCGATCATAGGTCTGGCGGATTTGCGTCTCCCACTGACCGTCGCGCCGGCGGTAGTCGAGGACGGTCTTCTTCAGGATGGCCCAGTCGTCGGAGAGGATTTCCTCCGAACGGACGCGAATACGATCTTCCATCCCGGTCTCCATGCTAAAGCGCGTCGCACTTCATGCTCCTGTTTATGCCTGTCGTTCTCCCAAAACCGGAGCCACTTTTGGGAGACATGCCTGGCCGAGGCGTAGCCGCGAACCGGCATTTCGGCAATCCCGCCCGTGATTGGTCCAGAAGCCCTTTCACCGCCTCGTGTCTGGCGCAGGCGCCATCGGTCGCCTAAATAGCTGCGAACCCTCCCGGAGTTTCTCATGACAGCGTCGCTTTTCCAGTCGATCACTCTCGACGGCCTCACCTTCCCCAACCGCATCGCCGTCGCGCCGATGTGCCAGTATTCCGCCGAGGACGGCTCGGCCAGCGACTGGCATCTCCATCACTGGATGAACCTCGCAATGTCCGGCGCCGGCATGGTCACGGTCGAGATGACCGATGTCGAGCGGCGCGGGCGTATCACCCATGGCTGCCTCGGCCTTTACTCTGAAGACAATGAAGCGGCCGCCCGCCGCGCGCTGGACGCTGCACGACGCGTCGCCGCACCCGGCACGAAATTCGGCTCCCAACTGGCCCATGCCGGCCGCAAGGCTTCGAACCGCAAGCCGTGGGAGGGCGGCGGGCCACTGAAGCCAAACGAGGATCCCTGGCAGACCGTCTCCGCCTCGGCCATCCCCTACGACACCGGCTGGAACGTGCCGCACGCTCTGGAGGACGAGGAGATCCTACAGCTGATCGAGCGCTTCGCCGAGGCGGCAAGGCGAGCCGAACGCGCCGGCTTCGATTTCCTCGAACTGCACGCCGCGCATGGCTATTTGATCTTCCAGTTCCTGTCGCCCTTGTCCAACCAGCGCACGGACCGCTGGGGTGGCGCGCTGGAAAACCGCATGCGTTTTGCCGTCGAAATCACCAAGGCGGTGCGCAAGGCGGTGCCAAAGCTGATGCTCGGCGCAAGGCTGTCCGTGAAGGATTGGGTCGACGGCGGCTTCGACGTGGCGGACGCGATCGAAGTGGCCAAAGCGCTGAAGGACGAGGGCGTTGCCTATCTCTGCTGTTCGAGCGGCGGCAATTCGCCGTTGCAGAAATTGCCCACCGGCCCCGGCTATCAGGTGCATCTGGCGGAGGCGGTGCGCAAGGGCGCTGATATTCCGACCCGCGCCGTCGGCCTGATCGACGACCCCAAGC
>NZ_RZPB01001104.1:0-1508 GCF_003998535.1 Mesorhizobium sp. M7A.F.Ca.AU.002.02.1.1
GAAATGGTGGGTTCCGAGAACCGGAGCGGAGCGTACGTTTGGGTACGTGAGCACAGTTCTACCGCGACGCGGTAGAACGGGGAAGCGCAGGAAACCGCCATTTGCAGGCCGGCCTCACGTGAATATCAACAGACCTTAATCAGGCCGCTTGCCTTTACATCGCCATTGTCGACGTGCCAGAAGCGCGTTCGAACGAGCAAGCCCGATGATCGGAGAAGACTGTTGAAGCCGGACGAAATCAGAAAGCTGGACGCCTATTTCAAGCGCGTCTTCCAAAACCCCAAGCTTGAGGTCAAGGCGCGGCCGCGCAAGGACGATTCGGCCGAGGTCTATGTCGGCGACGAATTCCTCGGCATCGTCTTCAAGGACGAGGACGACGGCGACTACAATTTTTCGATGGCGATTCTCGACATCGATCTGGCCTGAGCCAGCAAATCTTGCGGTCGGCCGGCTCATGCGGCCGGCCAGCCGGTTCCCTTGAAGCGTTCTTAACGTCCCGCCTTCAGAACGCGCCCGGCTTCGGTGGCGATTGCCGCGTCGAGCGCCTGCCAATCGCCCAGAAACTCCCTTGGGAAGCGATAGGTGAGGCTGAGTTCGTCGCCGACCTGGATGTCGCGCTCGCAGGGCGCCAGCGATTGGTCGGCACTCGGCCCGCTCAGGCAACGGGCCACGAACGGCTCCTTGCCGGGGCGATTGCCGACAACCAGCACCTCGTTCAGATAGCCTGATTTCTCGTTGAAACCATAAATCATCGTGCCGCCAGGCCCGGCAGTGCCGGGTCGGATGATCAGCGCGCTGTAGATCGGCGCGAAGCGGCCGCTCATGTCACGCGACATCATCTGCTGTTCGAAGGACAGGAAGACGATGCTTTTGGCTGTTCCCGTATGGTTGAAATCATCTCGCGCGGCCTCGCTGTAGCCGTCCATCTGGGGATAGCGCAGATAGAGGTCGAGCCGCGAGGCGATGCCGTCGCGCCGGGCCTGGGCGAAACGGATGGCATTGGCCGGGACCGTGATGACATTGTTGCCGATCACCACCTGGTGGGCTGTTGCGTCGTCGGTGTATCCGGCCATGGCGATCGAATGGCCGAACCATTTGCCGGCAAGGCTGATCGCCACCGACAACAGGGCGAGCACCGCGAACCCGTAGAGCACCCGCTTCATCAGCCTGGAATCGACCACGGTGAGTTCGTTGGCGAGCGCTGCCTGCTTCATCTCAGTCCTCGGATCTCGGGCCGCCCGTCCGCCTGCAGTGTCCCCGGGCGGCACACATCGCACGGCATGGCTCTTGCAGCCTGCATGGAACGACTGTGCAATTTCATGGTAAACGGAAAGTTAAGATGGGACCGCTGGAACTCACACTCTTTGCTTTTGCCGTCGGGTTGACGGCCTGCGGGCTGGCCGGATCGGCCATGGAACTGGCGTCGGGCCGCAAGGTCGCCTTCACCGAACCCTATGTGTCGCCGTCACATGTCTTGCGCTCGCTGCTCGCCACGGCCTGTGCGGGAC
>NZ_RZPB01001105.1:0-1507 GCF_003998535.1 Mesorhizobium sp. M7A.F.Ca.AU.002.02.1.1
GGCGAGCACGGCGCGGCCTGCGGCGATGTTGTCGACCTGACCGGCGACCAGACCGTCGATGTCGGCGCGGCTGTCGGACAGTTTTCCGAGATCGGCTTCCAAAGCGCGCGACAGAATGTTGCGGCCCTCGGCGAGTTTTCCGACATGTCCGGCGACCATTTCATCAATGATCGTACGAGCTTGCACCAGCTTCCCGGAGTCTTCATTCAAGGCAATAGAGAGCCTGTTGCGACCTTCTTCCAGCCTTTCGAGATGGCTGCCGAGCGATGCATCGATGGCCGCCCGCGATTCATTGACCTTGCGCAGATCCTCTTCGAGAGCGCGCGAGATCAGGCTGCGGCCTTCGGCCAGCTTCTGCACCTGGTTGGTTACTGCCGCATCGATGCCGGCGCGGCCCTCGGCGAACTTCGCCAGGTCGGCCTCCATGGCCGCGGCCATGCGCTCGCGGCTTTCGGACAGTTTCCTGCTGTGGTTCTCGACAGCTTCCTCGATGCCGACGCGGGCGTCGGCGAGCCGCTGGATGTCACTGTCGAACGAACGCGACACGACGTGACGGGCGGCTTCCATGCGTCCGGCGAAGTCGCTGGCGCGGGCTTCGAGCATAGAGGAGGTCGAAGTGACGATGTCGGCCATGTCGGCGCCGATCTGGGTCTTGCCCTGATCGATCATCGCCGACAGCGTGTCCTTGCTCTCGGCGAAGGTGTGCGCGATTTCGCGGGCGCGCTCGACCAGCGTTTCATTGATCTGGCGGGCGCGGGCCTCGAGTGCCGCATTGAGCTTCTGCGTTCCGGTGTCGAGCGCCTCGGCGCGGGTCTGGAACTCGCTGATCAGCGCCTGGCCGCGTTCGGCGAGCGTGCGCTCGATGCCGTTGAGGCTGGCCTCGAATTCGGAATTGAGGGTGCGCGCGGCGCCGCCTAGCAGCGACACCATGCCGGTGGTGCGATCGTCGAGCAGATCGGTCAACGACCGCGTCAGTCCGTCCGTGGTGTCCGTCAGCTTGGCAATGCGGGTGTCGAGAAGGCTGGCGAAGGCCTCGCCCGAGGTCGACAGACGGTCGGTGATCGAATCGAGCCGGCCTTCGACGGAATCGAAGATCGACATCGAGCTTTCGTTGATGCGGTCGATCAGCGTGTCGCCGGAATTGGTGATCGTCATCGACAATTTGGTCGATGCATTGAGGATCGAGTCGCGAATGATGTCGGAAGCCGCGCCGATCTCGTCCTTCAGCGTCTCATGCGCGCCGGTAATCGAGGCGCGGACGCGCTCGGCATGGGTGACGACGGCTTCGCGCTCGCTGCCGAGGCCGTCGACCAGCGAACGGATGCGGGATTCATTCTCGGAATAGGAGCGTTCGATCTGGTTGACTTCGCTGTGGACAAGCGTTTCCAGTTCGACGGCGCGGGCAAGCGTGCGTTCGATGCCTTCGCCCATCGCCGCGACCTCGCGACGAACGGCCTGGCCGATCATCATGACGCGATCCTGGGCAAGGTTTTCCGGCTCGGTCAGG
>NZ_RZPB01001106.1:0-1506 GCF_003998535.1 Mesorhizobium sp. M7A.F.Ca.AU.002.02.1.1
GATCTTCGCCGTGCCGTTGGCGCTGCCGGCCATCGTTGCAGCGCTCGGCATCCTGGCGCTTTATGGCCGTGCCGGCTACTTCGCCGGCGTGCTTGCCGTTATCGGCGGCGGAAGCTGGCCGGGCATCTATGGCCTGTCCGGCATTCTCGTCGCCCATGTCTTCTTCAACCTGCCGCTGGCGACGCGGCTGTTCCTCGAGGCGCTGCAGACCATACCGGCCGACCAATGGCGGCTGGCGAGCCAACTCGGCATGGCGGCCCGGCCGGCGTTCCGGCTGATCGAATGGCCAACGCTGCGCGCCGCACTGCCCGGCGTCGCCGGGCTTGTGTTCATGCTCTGCATCACATCCTTCACGATCGTGCTGACGCTCGGCGGCGGGCCGGCCGCGACGACGCTTGAGGTCGGCATCTACCAGGCGCTGCGCTTCGATTTCGATCCCGCACGGGCCGTTGCACTGACGCTGCTGCAGATCGCCTTGACCTTTATCGTGGTGCTGGCACTGACGCGGCTAGGCGCCAATGTGGTCGGCGACACCAATTTGCCGGTCGCGCAACGCCGCTATCTCTCGGTCAATCGGAGCGAGACCTGGTTGAACGCGCTACTCATCGTCCTGGCGCTGCTGTTCGTTGTCGGGCCGATGGCGGCAACCGTGATGGCCGGATTGAGTGCCGATCTCGCCCGCTTGGCCGGCGAGGCCACTGTCCGGCAGGCAACGCTGACCAGTGCGGCGCTCGCCTTCCTGTCGGCGCTGCTTTCGGTGATGCTGTCGCTGGCGCTGACCATGGCGCGGCGGGCACTGGCGCTGAACCGCCGTGCCGGCGCAAAGACACTGCTCGAACACGCCACCGATACAGGCGCCGGTTTTGTCCTGGTCGTGCCGCCGATCGTCGTCGGCGCCGGCTGGTTCCTGTTGTTGCGCCATGTCGGCGATGTCTTCGCCATCGCTCCGGTCATGGTCGTCACCGTCAACGCGGTGATGGCGATGCCGTTTGCGCTCCGCGCCGTGCGTCCCGCCTATGATGCAGCGAGCGAGCGTCACGAACGGCTCTGTGCACAGCTCGGCATTGCGGGCTGGAACCGGCTGATGCTGGTCGACTGGCCGTCGCTGCGGCGACCGCTCGCCACGGCCTTCGCTTTCGCCATGGCGCTGTCGCTCGGCGATCTCGGTGTCATTGCCTTGTTCGGCAGTGATTCCGTGCAGACATTGCCCTACCTTCTTCTGGCTCGGATGGGCAGCTACCGCACCGAGGATGCCGCCGGCCTCGCACTGCTGCTCGGCCTCGTCTGTCTCGCGTTGATCGTGGCGGCGCACTGGCTGGGAAGGGAGGAGGTCCGTGATGCGTGAAAAGGCGGCCAACGGGCTCGCGAAGGGCGCGCCGGTGCGGCTGGACAAAGTGTCGTTCAGCTATGGCAGCTATGGCGAGGCGCCGCTTGTTTTCGATGTCGAGTTTGCCGCGGCGACGATCACCGCCATCATGGGGCCGAGCGGTTCGAGCAAGTCGACAC
>NZ_RZPB01001107.1:0-1503 GCF_003998535.1 Mesorhizobium sp. M7A.F.Ca.AU.002.02.1.1
CCATCGGCGGTTGATCGGGGCCGCTGGTCGCACAGGCGGCGAGCATCGCCGCAATGGCACCCGCCACGCTCATCGAAAGAATTTTGCGCGCAATGATCATGTGAAAATCCTCTCCTCTCGCTTCGGCCCAAAAATCGGAAATCGATTTTCGACAAGCACGAGGCGTGCATCCAAGTTTCCAGAGCGACGTGCGTCCAGATGAATACGTATCGCTATGGTCCGCATCCCTTCAATCGCCCGATTTCCGGGCGATTGCAAGGCAGTGAGGCAGGTGGGCGGTGCTGCTATCGCACAAGGATGTTGCGGAACTGCCACGGGTCGTTCCGGTCGAGGTCTTCCGGGAACAGGCCGGGACGGTTATCGAGCGGCGTCCAGTCGGTGTAGTAGCCCTTGACCGGTCCGAGATACTGGGACTGCACTTCCAGGCACCGCCTGTAGTCCATCTCGTCGGCTTCGACGATGCCGGCCTCGGGATTCTCCAGCGCCCAGACCATGCCCGAGAGCACCGCCGAGGTGACCTGCATGCCGGTGGCATTCTGGTAGGGGGCCAGCTTGCGCGCCTCGGCGAGCGACAGCTGCGAGCCGTACCAGTAGGCATTCTTGTCGTGGCCGTAGAGCAGCACGCCGAGTTCGTCGACGCCGTCGATCAACTCGTTCTCGTCGAGCACATGATGCACCGGCTGAGGCTTGCCGGCGGCGCCGAACATCTCGTCAAGCGACAGCATCGCGTCGTTGCAGGGATGATAGGCATAGTGGCAGGTCGGGCGGTAATGCACCTTGCCCTTCTTCGAACGCACGGTGAAGAAATCGGCGATAGAGATCGCCTCGTTATGCGTCACCAGCAGGCCGTATTGCGCGCCGGGCGTCGGGCACCACGAGCGCACGCGCGTGTTGGCGCCCGGCTGCTCCAGGTAGATGGCTGCCTTCGAGCCGTGCTTGTGCTTCTTGGCGTTCTTCGGCATCCATGTCTCGTGTGTGCCCCAGCCAAGTTCCGCGGGCTGCAGGCCCTCGGAGATGAAGCCTTCGACCGACCATGTGTTCCAGAACACATCCATCGGTTTCGGCTTCTTGGTGCGCTGGGTGTCGCGTTCGGCGATGTGGATGCCCTTGACGCCGGCCTTCTTCATCAGCTTGGCCCAGCCCTCGCGATCGTCCTGCGCGGGCTCCGAGAACTCCAGGCCAAGATCGGTGGCGAGATTGACCAACGCCTGCTTGACGAACCACGAGACCATGCCTGGATTGGCGCCGCAGGTGGAGACCGCCGTGGCGCCGCCGGGCTTGTCGTGCTTTTCCTTGAGCAGCGACTCGCGCAGCGCGTAATTGGTGCGGCTGGCGTTATCGGCCTTGGCGTCGAAATAGAAGCCGAGCCACGGCTCGACGACGGTGTCGATGTAGAGCACGCCGAGCTTGCGGCAGAGCCGCATCAGGTCCACCGAGCCGGTATCAACCGACAGGTTGATGCAAAAGCCCTGGCCGCCGCCATTGGTCAGAAGCGGGGTCAGG
>NZ_RZPB01001108.1:0-1502 GCF_003998535.1 Mesorhizobium sp. M7A.F.Ca.AU.002.02.1.1
CCGTGCTGCCGCATGTCGGCCGCGTCTTCGAAATCGGCCGCAAGTCCGGCAAACCCGTCTATCGCGAGCAGGTGACCTTCTACCGCGCCGGCGCCGAGCGGACCTTCAACGTTCAGATCACCATCGAGGCCGGCGATGACGGCTCGGAGGAAAAGTCCTATGTCGTGACGGTTGACGACATCACCGACCTGGTCCAGGCGCAGCGCTCGTCGGCTTGGGCGGATGTGGCGCGGCGTATCGCCCACGAGATCAAGAACCCGCTGACGCCGATCCAGCTCTCGGCCGAACGCATCAAGCGCCGCTATGGCAAGGTGATTACCGAGGACCGCGAGGTTTTCGACCAGTGCACCGACACCATCATTCGTCAGGTCGAGGATATCGGCCGTATGGTCGACGAATTCTCGGCGTTCGCGCGCATGCCGAAGCCCGAGATGAAGGCCATAGATCTGCGCGAATCGCTGCGCGAGGCCTCGTTCCTGGTCGAGGTCAGCCGCGCCGACATCACCTTCGAGCGGACCTTCGGCAGCGAGCCGCTGAAGGGCACGTTCGACAGCCGGCTGATGGCGCAGGCTTTCGGCAATGTGATCAAGAACGCCGCCGAGGCAATCGACGGATTGGAACAGAAGGATGGTTCGCACGGCATAATCCGGATTCAGGCCGGGCGCCAGAATGGTGTGATTCGAATCGACGTCATCGACAATGGCAAAGGCCTGCCGCGCGAGAATCGCCAACGGCTGCTCGAGCCCTACATGACCACACGCGAGAAGGGCACCGGACTTGGCCTCGCTATCGTCAAGAAGATCGTGGAGGACCATGGTGGCAGGCTGGAACTACACGATGCTCCTGCGGACTTCCACGATGGGCGCGGCGCGATGATCAGCATCATCCTGCCGCCTGCGGCCGCAACGGCTCCGCGCGGCGAAAGCAGGGCGGAAAACGAAAGAGAAACTGAAAAGGTCGGTAATGGCGTCTGATATTCTCATCGTCGATGACGAGGAAGACATCCGTGAACTCGTCGCGGGCATACTGAGCGACGAAGGTCACGAAACCCGCACGGCATTCGATGCCGACAGCGCGCTCGCTGCTATAGCTGATCGCGCGCCGCGGCTGATTTTCCTCGACATCTGGCTGCAGGGCTCGCGTCTCGACGGGCTGGCGCTGCTCGACGAGATCAAGACGATGCATCCGACCTTGCCGGTGGTGATGATTTCCGGCCACGGCAACATCGAAACGGCGGTCTCCGCCATCCGTC
Organism: Mesorhizobium sp. M7A.F.Ca.AU.002.02.1.1; assembly: GCF_003998535.1. NCBI lineage: Bacteria > Pseudomonadati > Pseudomonadota > Alphaproteobacteria > Hyphomicrobiales > Phyllobacteriaceae > Mesorhizobium > Mesorhizobium sp. M7A.F.Ca.AU.002.02.1.1. The sequence continues at coordinate 1,253 of NZ_RZPB01001108.1, forward strand.
GCGGCGCCTATGACTTCATCGAAAAACCGTTCAAGGCCGACAGGCTGATCCTTATTGCCGAACGTGCGCTCGAGACCTCGAAATTGCGGCGCGAGGTTTCCGACCTCAAGCTGCGCAGCGGTGAAACCTTCGATCTGATCGGCATGTCGTCGGCGATGAGCCAGTTGCGTCAGACCATCGAACGCGTCGCGCCGACCAACAGCCGCGTGATGATCATCGGCCCGTCTGGCTCGGGCAAGGAACTGGCCGC
>NZ_RZPB01001109.1:0-1501 GCF_003998535.1 Mesorhizobium sp. M7A.F.Ca.AU.002.02.1.1
CGGTGTAGGTTGTCGACAGTCGCCGGTGCTTCTCCACTTCGATCTTGCGAACGAAATGGATGCGCGTGTTGATGCCTTCGAGCATGCGCGCCAGTTCGGGATTGCCTGACAGCCTGGCGATGCGGATGTGAAACTCCTCGTCCCTGGCGGTCAGCTCGGCGCTGGAAAACGAGTCGGCGCGCGCCATGGTGAGCGTCCACCAGTCGACGAGCGCGGCGAGCTCTTCATTGGTCGCGCGCTGGATCGCCAGCCTGACGGAGCGCTCCTCAAGCACCGCCCGCACGTCGGAAAGATTGACGACCTCGTCGACATCGAAGCCGCGGCAAAAGAAGCCGCGATTGGTCTGGAAGGTGATGAGTTCCTCCGTGACCAGCCGCTGGAGGGCCTCCCTGATCGGGCTGCGGCTGACATTCAGCCTCGCGGCAAGCGCCACTTCGTTGATGCGCTCGTTCGGCTTGAAGCGATAGTCCATCGCCATGCGACGGATCTCTTCATAGACGCGCGGGCCGGTCTTGATCGGCTTGGATGCCAACGCCGCATCGTCGTCCTGGTTGCTGTGCCTGGTGGGTCGGAGCATGGCGTCGGTCAAGCCTTTGCGGCGCTTGGTTCGGCGAACCGCGCCTGTGTGGGAAGGATACCGTCGAGGGCGATCGGCGCAGCCCGGCCGGCGATCAGGTCGGCGACGATGCGGGCCGATCCATGCGCCATCGTCCATCCAATATGGCCGTGGCCGGTGTTCAGCCAGAGGTTCTTGATGTTGCGCAGGCCGAGGATCGGCAGATTGTCGGGCGTCATGGGTCTCAGGCAGGCCCGCATTTCGGCGCGATCATAGGCGATACCGCGCGGGAACAGGTCCTGCGTGACGCGCTTCATGAAGGCGAAATCCGAAGGCTTGTGGCTGCGATCATAGCCCGCGAATTCCGCGGTGGCGGTGACGCGGATGCGATCGCCCATCGGCGTGATGGCAACGAGATTGTGCTCATCGATGACGGGGAGTTTTGGAGCCAGCGCCGGGTCGACGATGGGAATGGTCAGGGAATATCCTTTGACCGGATAGATCGGCAAACCAAGGCCGATCTTGCGGGCGAGGATCGGGCTTTCGGCGCCGAGACACAGAACGTAGGTGTCGGCCAGAAATTCTCCCTTGTCGGTGACGACCCGGATGATCGCGTCATTCCTGCGTTCGATCCCGACGATCCTCGTGCTTGTCAGGATCTTGCCGCCCCTCGTTTCGACGATGGCCGCCAGCGCGCGCGTGAACTTGGCGGCGTCGCCGGTTTCATCGGTTGGACACATTATGCCGCCGGCAATGCTGCCGCGCGACGAAGCCAGCGCCGGCTCGCGGTCAATGATTTCCTGTGCGTCGACAATGCGGATCTCCTGGCCGTCGGCCTCCAGCAGGCGCATGTTGGCGACGCCCTTGTCGAGCGCCTGACGGCTGCGGTGGAAGTAAAGGATGCCGGCCGAGGTCCTGTCGTATTGGATCGATTCCTCCCTGACG
>NZ_RZPB01000110.1:0-11978 GCF_003998535.1 Mesorhizobium sp. M7A.F.Ca.AU.002.02.1.1
GGCTTCAACACATTTGCGGGTGCCAAGGGCAATGGCGGCACGGTGACCATCCAGCAGGACGGCGAGATCGTCACCGATGGCGAGCGGGCGCACGGCATCGTGGCCCAGGCGGTGGGCGGCGGCGGCGGCCTGGCCGGCACGCTCTCCGCCGGCGCTGCCGGTTCCGGCGGTGGCATCGGCGATGCCGCGGCGGCGACGGCGACGGCCATGAGCCAGGTCTGGGTCAAGGGTGCGAGCTCGTATGCCATGTTCGGACAGAGCGCGACCGGCATCGGCGACGCGCACGCGGTTACGCTGACCGCGGGCGACAGCCTGTTCGCGCAGGGTGCTGGTTCCGTGGCCGCCTACGGCGAAAGCACAGCCAACGGCGCGAAAGGCAACATCACCATCAATCTCAACGGTCATTACACGATTGGCGGTGCCGGAACCGGCGTTGCCGCCATGCTCGTCGGCGGCGCCAACAACGCGCTGACCAACCACAGCCTGCTCTACGCAATGGGAGCGACGCCGACATTCGAGATCCAGGCAGCGGATATCCAGGCATTCCAGACCTTCCTGTTGGCGCCCGGTCCCGTCGTGCCGACCAATGCGATCCTGGAATCGCTGCTCGACGATTTCAGTCCGCTGGCCATTACCGGCACGTCGGGTGATGACCATGTCGACAATTCGCGGCTGGGCGACACGCTGGGACGCGTCATCGGCAACATCGATCTCGGCGGCGGCGACAACAGCTTCCACAATTTTGCCGATGCCTCGATGGTCGGACTGAAAACCATCGATCTCGGCGGCGGGCTGTTCACCAATGACGGGCTCTATACCAACCAGGGCATCGGCGTGGTGGCGAAGGTGGATGTCGGCGGCGGCTTCAAACAAAACCTCTCCGGCGATTTCGTCACCGATGTGGATCTCAACAACCAGATCACGGATGCCCTGGCACTAACGGCGGCCGGTGACTTCAACGGCGAAGCGCCGCTGAATTTCCTGTCGATCGATAAGCTGTTCACAGAATATGTGGTCGCCAATGGCTCGGGGATGACCGACTCCGGCATAGCAGCGAAGACCTTGCATCCGGCAGTGGGCTTCAACTTCCAGTTCCGGGTGGATGGCGGCACCGATCTCGTTCTTTACGCCGACAACCCGACATTCCTGGAACTGGCGCAGGATCCGGGGTCCGGCACCACCGATCCCGGCGTGTTCCAGATGGCGCAGTACCTTGACGATGTCGAGGCAGCATCGACCCCGGACAACCCGATGGCCAGGCTGATCAACATGCTGCGCTTCCTGCCCAATGAAGAGGAACTGGGTGCAGCATTGACCCGGCTCACACCGCATTATGCCGTGCATACGTTCAACATGATCAACCGCGAAGCCGACATGATGCTGGAAGCGGCGCGTGAGTGTACTGGCGTGCCTGCCTACAAGAATCCCGACGGCCGCTGCGTCTGGGCAACGATCAGCCCGCAGGCCGAGTACAGCCGCGACGCGGGCGCTGGCACTACAAGCCGCGACGACGTCCTGAAGACGATGTCGCTTGGCGGCATTGGCGAGATCGGCCAGAACTGGTCGCTTGGTGCCACGATCGGCCGCACAGAGTTCGATTCCAAGATCGGCTTCAATGGAGACCTGCTGTCGGAGACCACCGGTGAGGCCTGGCAGGCCTATGCGCTGGCCAAATATACCAACAAGAATTACTTCGTGGACTTTGCACTCGGTGGCGGCACGGGCTCGTTCAAGGGCGAACGCGACACCCATATCGACCCGGCATTCTACATTCCGGGCGAAACGTTGGCGGGTGATTATCTCGACGAGGTAATGCTGCCTGGCATCGGCAGCAGCGTCACCTACACACAGAAGACCGCGATGTTCGGCGGCTCGGCGCGGTTGGGTTTCACCCGGGAGATGGGCGCCTTCTATCTGCAGCCGACAGTGCAGTTCGACGCGCGCTGGCTGCGTGTCTCAGGCACGGAGGAGGGTTCGGTCGCCGCCTTCAACTTCGATGGCTCGGCCAACACCTACTATTCTGCAACCCCTGCAATCGAGATCGGCACCGACATCGCGCTCAGCGACATTGCCAGCCTTCGCGTCTACGGCAAGGCCGGGGCGGAGTTTTCCAACAAGGAGTGGGAAATCGAAGGTCGCTTCGCGGCGGCGGAGAATCTGCCTGGCAACCCCGCATTGCACTTGACGGAGGCCGTCGATTCGCCGCTCTATCGGGTCGGCGCCGGCCTTGAACTGAATGGCGTCAATGGCGTCGGCATGTCCGTCAGATATAATGGCGCCTTCGGCGAAACGGTTAAACAGAACGCGATCAGCGCGTCTCTCAAGGTCAGCTTCTAGCTGGCCCGAGGCGGAGCCGGGCGGGAGGGGTCTTGATGAGGAAGTTCGCGTATTTCGTGGCGATGCTGGGTGTTGCCTGCACCGTCGGTGTGCCGGCCGCGGCGGCGCAAACCAAGAGCGACAAGGCGGTCGCGGCACCGGCTGCCGCCGATGCGCCGCAGTTGCCCGGTGGCGCGTCGGCACTGTCCGAAACCCACGGCGACTGGACGGTCAATTGCCAGATATCAGGCGCGACCAAAACCTGCAGCCTGTCGCATCAGCAATTCAACAAGCAAAACAATCAGCGCCTGCTGGCGATCGAGCTGTCGAGCAAGACCGGCGAGGATGCCACGGGAACGCTTGCGCTGCCGTTCGGCCTGGCGCTGGCCAAGGGGGTGAGCCTGACCATCGACGATCAGAAGCTGGACGGCAGCCTGGCGTTCAACACCTGCCAGGTCGTCGGCTGTCTGGTGCCGGTGATGTTCGATGCGACTGTCACGCCGCTGCTGAAATCAGGCACCACGCTGAAGATCGACGCTTTCGCGGCAGACACCGGACAAGCGGTGAGCTTTTCCATTCCGCTCAACGGCTTCGCCGGCGCACTTGCCCGAACCGCGGAGCTTTTGACCAATTGATGTGAGCCGCAGGACTTAAAGCGCGCGCCGCCTGAACGCAGTCTCGCGGCAGGGCGGTGCGTCACTGCAGCAGAACATTTTTCAGTCAAACGACGATTGTTTTAAGCCGTTCGGCGATCAGGGCGGCAAGCCGAGCCGCCACTTCGTCCTTGCTCATCTCCGGCCATTCCTCGACACCGGCCTTTGACACGATCCGCACCCGGTTGCGATCGCCGCCCATCACGCCCGAAGAGCCGACGCCGCTTCCCTGCGACACGTCGTTGGCAACGATGAGATCGGCGCCTTTCTTCTTGAGCTTGGCCTCGGCGTTGCGCAGGAGATCCTGTGTCTCGGCGGCGAAGCCGATAACCAGGCCGGGTCGCTGGCTGTGATGGCCGACGCCGGCGAGAATGTCGGGATTCTCGACCATGCGCAGCACCGGCGGCCCTTCGCCCGCGACCTTCTTGATCTTCTCACCGGCCGAGTTCTCGGTGCGCCAGTCGGCCACGGCGGCGACGAACACCGCCGCATCTGCGGGCAAGAGCCGTTCCACCGCGTCGCGCATCTCCTGCGCACGCTCGACGTGAATGGTCTTCACTCCGGGGGGATCGGCGATGCCGACAGGGCCGGAGACGAGGCGCACATCGGCGCCGAGCCTGGCCAGTGCTGCCGCGATGGCATGGCCCTGCTTGCCGGACGAGCGGTTGGCGATGTAGCGCACCGGGTCGATCGGCTCATGGGTCGGGCCGGAGGTGACGATGATCTTGCGCGCCGACAGCGGCCTGGGGCCGACATCGAGCAGCGCCTCGACCGCAGCAACGATCTCCAGCGGCTCGGCCATGCGGCCTTCGCCCGCCTCATTGCTTTCGGCCATCTCGCCCCTGGCCGGACCGACGAAGGTGACGCCGTCCTTCTGCAGCGTCGCGCGGTTGCGGCGGGGGGCCGGATGCGCCCACATTCTGGGGTCCATGGCCGGCGCCATCAGCACCGGCTTGTCGGTGGCGACAAGCACGGTGGAGGCCAGATCGTTGGCGTGGCCGTTTGCGAGCTTCGCCATCAGGTCGGCGGTGGCGGGCGCCACCACCAGCAGATCGGCCTCGCGCGACAGCCTGATATGGCCGACATCGTGTTCGTCATTGCGGTCGAACAGCTCGGTGAAAACATGGTCGGCGGAGAGCGCGCCGACCGACAGCGTGGTGACGAATTCCTGCGCGGCCGATGTCATGACCACCCGAACCGCGGCCCCGCGCTCGCGCAGCCGGCGGATCAGATCCAGCGCTTTGTAGGCGGCGATGCCGCCGCCGATGATGAGCAGGATGCGCTTGCCGGAGAGGCTCATGCACCCTCCCAAGGATTGACTATGCTGATACCGCAATCGGAAAAGTCAGCAACGTTTCTAGTCACCACCGCAAAGCCCCGCGAGCGAGCAACCGAGGCGATCTGTGCGTCAAATTCGCGTATAGGACGTCCCAGAAATCGTCTGTTCGAAACAATCTCCGCGTATGCTTCGGCTTCGCGGTCACCGAACGCGAGCACTGGGGTCTTGAGCCATTTGGTGAAAAAGGCCCCGATGACACTACCCAGTGCAGCCTTACGCGTTCCGTCCGGCATGTTCGCAAGCCCAACGAGCAGCTCTGCCTTGGTCATCGCCGTGACATATGAGCGGGTCGCGAGCGAGCTATCCATCCAGGTAGCCACCCCTGCATCCGGCCGTGGTTTGAAGGTTTCCGAGATAACATTCGTATCCAGCACGAACATGGTTAGTCAAATTTCAGTGGCTCGCGCGTAGGGCCGCGCTCCGGCAACTCGACATCGAAACCGCCATGGGGCTCAACCAGCCTACGAATCGCGGCATAGAGTGACTCTCCCCGAGGGTCTTGGTCCACACCGTCCGAAAGAACACTCTTGGCAAGAACGCTACGCGCTTCCTCTTCCATTGAGACTCCCCTCACGGCAGCTCGCTCACGCAGTTTCTGCTTCACGTTGGTGTCGAGATTGCGGATGGTAAGTGTGCTCATGTTTTTGCTCCTTACCTCAACCTAGTCCATGAAAGCGTTGCTTTCAATGATAGCAATGCCGGCACTGCTGTCACCGAGAACTCAGATCATCTTCCAGGCGATATAGACCAGCGTCACGGCAATCACCCAGAGTGCCCAGCGGCCGGAACGGCTGTAGCGCGCCTCGGCCTTGCCGATGGCGTGGGCGGTGGTCTCGTCGAAGCGCAGGCCGTGCTCGGCCATCAGGTCGATCTCGCGCGACAGCCGGTCAGTGCGCGCCGCAAGCTCGGGCACCTGGCGGGCCAGCGTCAGCAGCGCCTTGGCGCCATCGCGCGCATCCATCATCATGCCACGCGGCCCAAGATTGCCTGATATCCAGTCGCCGACCACCGGCTCGGCAGTCTTCCACATGTTGAAGGCCGGGTCGAGCGTGCGCGCCACGCCCTCCACCACCACCATGGTCTTCTGCAGCAGGATCAGTTCGGGCCGCGTCGCCATGTCGAAGAGCTCGGTAACCTCGAACAGCAGCGTCAGAAGCTTGGCCATCGAGATGGTCTCGGCCGGCTGGCCATGGATCGGCTCGCCGATCGCCCGGATCGCCTGCGCGAAGGCCGCGACATTGTGCTGGCGCGGCACATAGCCGGCCTCGAAATGGACCTCAGCGACGCGCAGATAGTCGCGCGTGATGAAGCCGTAGAGGATTTCGGCGAGGAAGCGGCGCTCCTTCTTGCCGAGCCGGCCGGCAATGCCGAGATCGACGGCAACGATGGTGCCGTTCGCCTCGACGAACAAATTGCCCGGATGCATGTCGGCGTGGAAAAATCCGTCGCGCAGCGTGTGGCGCAGGAACGACTGGATCAGGTTTGTGGCGATGGTTTTCAGATCGTGGCCCGCCGCGACCAGTCCGGCAATGTCGTTCATCTTGACGCCGTCGACCCACTCCATGGTCAACACGTCGCGGCCGGTACGCTCCCAGTCGACGGACGGCACGCGAAAGCCGGGGTCGTGCCTGGTGCTTTCACCGAGCTCCGAGAGGGCCGCCGCCTCGAGGCGAAGATCCATCTCGATCTTGGTGGTCTGAGCCAGCGTCTGGGTGACCTCGACCGGCCGCAGCCGGCGGGACGAGGGGATGTATTTCTCCTGCAGGCGAGCGGCAAGGAAATAGCTTTCAAGATCCTGGAAGAAGCGGCGGCGCACGCCGGGCCGGATCACCTTGACCGCCACCTTGGTGGCAACGCCGTCATGCATGGCATCGGCGGCATGGACCTGGGCGATGGAGGCGGCGGCGACCGGATCGCCGAATTGAGCGTAGAGATCGCCGACTTTGCGCCCGAGCGAGGCTTCGATGGCCGCTATGGCTTCGGCCTTCGGAAAGGTGTGCATCTTGTCCTGCAACATGGCGAGATCGAGCGCCATGTCGTTGCCGACGACGTCGGGCCGCGTCGCCAGGAACTGGCCGAGCTTTACATAGGAGGGGCCGAGCCGGACGACCGCCTTGGCCAGCCGGTCGCTGCGCTCATAGGCCAGCGCGCGGCGGCGCGTGAACAGCCGTGCCATCCGCCAGCCGAACTTCGGCAGGCCGGACAGTTCCTCACCCGGCAGAGCGGCGACGACACCCTCGCGGACCAGCACCCAGCCGGCCCTTACGAGCCGGAATCCTGCACTGACATTGCTCATGGCAGCGCCAACCCTGCCGGCTCTTTGAACCGGCATAGCACGCGTCGATTGTGAGAAATGCGGTCCGGCCTCAAAGCTTCCAGCCCGAATGAAGTGCTGCAATACCGCCGGAATAGTTGCGGAAGGAAACGCGGTGGAAGCCGGCGCGGGAAATCATCGTCGCGAAATTCTGCTGGTTGGGAAACCTGGCGATCGATTCGACCAGATAGGAATAGGGCTCGCCGTCGCCGGTGACCATCTTGCCGATCTTTGGAATGGCGTTGAACGACCAGGCTTCATAGGCCTTGTCGAGCAGCGGCATCTCGACCTCGGAAAATTCCAGGCACAGGAAGCGCCCACCGGGCTTCAGCACGCGAAACGCTTCGCCCAAGGCCACCTCGATGCGCGGTACGTTGCGGATGCCGAAAGCGATGGTATAGGCATCGAATGTGGCATCAGGGAAGGGCAGTTCCTCGGCATTGGCCTCGACGAAATCGGTGTTGCCGGACAGGCCCTTCTTTTCGGCCCGGTCGCGGCCGACAGCCAGCATCGAGCCATTGATGTCGAGCACGGTGGCATGGGCATTGCCGTGGCTGGCATCGACGATGCGAAAGGCAATGTCGCCGGTGCCTCCGGCAACGTCGAGCACCTTCCAGCCCGCCCGTTTAGGCGGATTGAGCCAGGTGACCATGGCGTCCTTCCACAGCCGGTGCAGGCCGGCCGACATCAGATCGTTCATCAGGTCGTAGCGGTTGGCGACCTTGTGGAAAACATCGTTGACCAGGGACTGCTTGTCGCCAGCCCCTACACGCTTGAAACCATAGGAGGTTTCCATGCCGCCCGCGGCCGTGGTTCTCTCAACTGACATTTTTTTGATCCGTCATAAAACCGGCGGGACCATAGCCGATCGATGGTGCGGGCGCTATTGTTTAAGGCGCGGTGTTCAGCCGCGCTTCCAGGTGGCGGGTTTTCGAGACCTGGACGGACCGACGGGATGATTGAATGCCTTTGAAAGCGGAACTGCACTGCCACATCGAAGGGGCAGCGGCGCCCGAACTCGTCATCCGCCAGGCGCAGAAATACGGCAAGGACACCTCGCCCTATATCCAGAACGGTTCCTTCGTCTGGCACGATTTCACCTCCTTCCTGGCGGCTTATGATTTTTCCGCCGATCTGTTCCGGACCGAGGAGGACTATGCGCGGCTGGCCGACCACTATCTGACCAGCCTTGCCCGCGACGGCGCCATCTATTCCGAGGTGTTCACCTCGCCGGACCACGCTAAAAAAGCCGGCCTGTCGCCCAAGGCCTATACCGACGCGCTCGGCGAAGGCATGGCCCGCGCCAAGGCCAAGACCGGCATCGAGGGCCGCATGATCGTCACCGGCGTGCGCCATGTCGGCGTCGAGTCGATCGAGCAGGCGGCGCGCTTCGCGGCGCGCTGCGGGCATCCGCTGGTCACCGGTTTCGGCGTTGCCGGCGATGAGCGGATCGGTGATATGGAGGACTATGTCAGGGCTTTCGAGATCGCTCGCGAAGCCGGGCTCGGCATCACCATCCATGCCGGCGAACTGACGGGCTGGGAGACCGTCCAGGCGGCGCTGGATCACATCCGCCCGTCCCGCATCGGCCATGGCGTGCGCGCCATCGAGAACCCGGACCTCGTCCGGCGCATCGCCGACGAGGGTATCGTGCTGGAATGCTGCCCCGGTTCCAACATCGCGCTCAAGGTGTTCGACAGTTTCGCCGATCATCCGTTTCCGGCCCTGCAGGCGGCAGGCTGCAAGGTGACGCTCAATTCCGACGATCCGCCCTATTTCTGGACCTCGCTCAAGCGTGAATACGATATCGCTGCCGAGCATTTCTCGATGAACGACAAGGCGCTGACCGCCGTCACCAGAACGGCCATCGAGGCCGCTTTCGTCGATAGAAAGACAAAGACGGCACTTCTTGCCCGGTTGAACAGCGCGGCACGCTGATTTCCGCCGACAAAGCTGTGGTCGGTGCGGGCCAAGCGGTTCCTTGGCCGGCGCATTGCCGCTAGGGTTCGCCCAGGCAGCTTGAAGCGCGGCGCGTCCGAAAGGGCGATGCGCGCATTTTCGGGCGCAGGCATCAGGAGAACACCATGCAGGGCGTCACCGTCGTCGACCACCCGCTTGTCCAGCACAAGCTGACCATCATGCGCAAGAAGGAAACCTCGACGGCGGGCTTCCGCCGGCTGCTGCGCGAAATCTCGCTGCTGCTCGGCTACGAGGTCACCCGCAATCTCGAACTGACGACGACGACCATCGAAACGCCGATGGAAACGATGGAAGCGCCGACGCTCGAGGGCAAGAAACTGGTCTTTGCCTCGGTGCTGCGCGCCGGCAACGGCTTGCTGGAAGGCCTGCTCGACCTGGTGCCGGCGGCGCGCGTCGCCCATGTCGGTCTCTACCGCGATCACGAAACGCTGGAGGCGGTCGAATATTTCTTCAAGGCGCCGAGCGACCTCGCCGACCGGCTGGTGATCGTCGTCGATCCGATGCTGGCCACCGCCAATTCGGCGATCGCGGCGATCGACAAGCTGAAAGAGCGCGGCGCCACCAACATCCGTTTCCTTTGCCTGCTGGCGGCGCCCGAAGGCATCGAGCGCTTCATCAAGGCGCATCCGGACGTTCCCGTCTTCACCGCTTCGATCGACCGCCAGCTCAACGAGAAGGGCTACATCATGCCCGGCCTCGGCGACGCCGGCGACCGCATGTACGGGACCAAGTAATATCAGACCAAGTCGCCTGGTACGATTTACCAAATATTTACGAAAAGGCGCGGTTTTGGCGCGCGTTAAAGCGGCAAACACCATCCGGGCTTAACGATCGGCTGTCACTACAGCGCCGCGCGTCCGTTTCGGACGCGCAAAGGACGCTGTAGCACTTTGATTTTGTGCATGAGCCTTTCCGAAAATCGTTCCCGATTTTCGGGGTCATGCGGCGAGGCCGATCCATGCTGCGCAAACTTCTGATCCTCGCCGTTTTCGCCGGTACATCGGCATCGATACCGATTGTGTATCAGTCGAATCCGCAACTCGTCGAAAACCTGCTGAGGTCGGCGGTGCCGGGCAAACAAGCGGTCGAAGCCCAGCCGAACGTCAATCTGGCATCGGTGCCCAACAAGCCCGCGGCACCGCTGCCGATGGGCCGCAAGGTCCTCGTCGCGGCAGACGAACGCGGGCATTTCTCGTCACCCTTCAAGCTCAACGGACGTCAGGTCGACGGCATGATCGACACCGGCGCTACATTGGTCGCCATCAACATTTCGACGGCACGCAGGATCGGCCTGTCGCTGAACGCTTCCGACTTCAACCGCGAGGTCAACACCGCCAACGGCACCATCAAGGCGGCTGTGGCCATGATCGACCGCCTGCAGATCGGCAGCATCACCGTCAATGACGTCCAGACCATCGTGCTCGACGACAGGGCGCTGCGCACCAATCTGATCGGCATGAGCTTCCTCAACCGGCTCGACAAATACCAGGTCGAGAACGGCACGCTGCTGCTCGTCCAGTAAGGCTATTCGTTTTCCCAAATTCCCAAGGGAAAGCGCTATGCGCTTTTTCCCAGGGAGAACCGTTTCACACTTTTCCTGGAATTGCTCTAGCCGCGCGGCAGAATCCGCCGGATGACCGACTTGTCGGCGGGCGGCTTCGAGGCACCGACCATATAGGCCGAAAGCACGGTTGCCGCGGCGGCCTCGGCATCGGCCGATGAGCGGGCATGGATCAGCGCCAGCGGCTCGCCGATCCCAACCTCCGCACCGACCGGCAATAGTCTGGTGATGCCGACCGCAGGGTCGATCTGGTCGTCCGGCCGCGTGCGTCCACCTCCCAGGCCGACCACTGCGAGCCCGATATCGCGGGTGGCGATGCCGGTGACGAAGCCATTTGCGGTCGCCTTGACGGCAAGTTCGATCGCCGCCGCAGGCAGATATTTTTCCGGTTTCTCGATGAAATCGGCGGGGCCGCCAAGCGCGGCCACCATGCGTGCGAAAGTGGCGGCGGCGCGGCCGCTGGCGAGCGTCTCGGTGGCGCGCCGCATGCCATCCTGGTTGGACGACACCAGCCCGGCCGACTGCAGCATTTCGGCGGCCAGCGCCAGCGTCACATCTTCGAGCCGACGGTCACGATACCGGCCGGTGAGGAAATCGACGGCGTTGCGCACCTCGACTGCGTTGCCGGCGGCCGACGCCAGCGGCTCGTTCATGCCGGTGATCAACGCCGAGGCCTTCAGTCCGGCGCCGTTGGCGATCTCAACCAGGCTGTTGGCGAGTGCGGTGGCGTCGCGCGATTTTTCCATGAAGGCGCCGTTGCCGACCTTGACGTCGAGCACCAGCGATTGCAGCCCGGCCGCCAGCTTCTTCGACAGGATCGAAGCGGTGATCAGCGGCACCGATTCGACCGTGCCGGAGACGTCGCGGATCGCATAGAGTCGTCGATCGGCGGGCGCGAGGTCGGCGGTCTGGCCGATGATGGCACAGCCTGTTTCGAGCACCGCCTTGCGAAACAGCGCGACATCGGGCTGGCTGATGTAGCCCGGGATGGCATCCATCTTGTCCAGCGTACCGCCGGTGTGGCCAAGGCCACGGCCCGAGATCATCGGCACATAGGCGCCGCAGGCGGCGACGATCGGCGCCAGCATCAGCGAGACATTGTCACCGACGCCGCCGGTCGAATGCTTGTCGGTGACCGGGCCAGGCAGGTCCGACCAGTCGAGCACATCGCCGGAATCGCGCATCGCCAGCGTCAGCGCCACGGCCTCGTCGCGGTTCATGCCGTTGAAGAACACCGCCATGGCGAAGGCGCCGGCCTGGCCGTCGGTAACGGCGCCTGACGTCACGCCCGCGACGAAGCCGGCGATCTCGTCCTCCGACAGCCTCAGGCCATCGCGCTTGCGGCGGATGATTTCCTGGGGAAGCATCAGATCTCCAGCAGTCCGTCGCGGAACACGCGCTGCAGGATCGTCGCCAGCCGCGCGCCGCCGACCGGCGCCATGTCCTTGGTCTCCTGGTGCGAAAGCTCGGCCCCGGTCATGCCGGCCGCCAGATTGGTGATGACCGAACAGGCGGCGACGCGCAGTCCGAGGAAGCGGGCGAGAATGACCTCCGGTACGGTCGACATGCCGACCGCATTGGCGCCCATGATGCGCGCCATGCGGATTTCGGCCGGCGTTTCGAAGCATGGGCCGGAGAACCACATATAGACGCCCTTGTGCAGGGTGGTGCCGGTCGCTTTTGCCGCCCGCTCGATGGCCTGGCGGATGCCGGCATCATAGGCTTCGGTCAGGCCGACGAAACGCCGGTCGCTTGGTTCGCCGATCAGCGGGTTGGTGCCCGAGAAATTGATGTGGTCCGATATCAGCATCACCG
>NZ_RZPB01001110.1:0-1496 GCF_003998535.1 Mesorhizobium sp. M7A.F.Ca.AU.002.02.1.1
GTCCTCCCTCACGCTTTTGCGTTGTGCTTTTTGTCCCATTGTGGAGCGAACCGACGGATTGTCCAGCCGCCAATACGGCCGAGCACTGCATTGGGAACAACCGCCACAATCCGGCCATCGTCGGCGTTAAGCTTCGTTAACGGGCAAAGGGGTGCGATTGGCGACTGAAAGAGGTTCGCATGGACGCGCAGCTCGACGACAAGGCTCTCGAGAGTACGCTTGCCGAAAGTCTGGCCGATCTGGTGCCGGACACAAAGACTGTTTCCGAAGATGAATTTGTTGAAGTTGTCGGCGGCGCGCTGGAAGCGGTCGGCGGCACGTTGCTGTTCAAGATGTGCGTCCAGAACCAGGGCGAGGACCAGCACGTCGCAGCCGCGTCAGTCGGCGATGGCGGAAACCGCCAGTTCCTGCTGCTCACCTTGCCGACCGGCGGTGGTTCCCTGAAGGTCGAGACCGTATCGAGAAGCAGCAACCCGGTCGCCGGTATTGCTGCCGCCTATGCGGGTCTCATGGACGTGTTCAAGGCCGCTGCCTGACAGCTGACGACAAGTATCGAGGATATTCGGAGGCGCGATCCGGCAGTGCCGGCCTGGGCAGGTGTTTGCGTGTTGCATGGCGACGGCAGGCCTTGAACAATGCGTTTGCGCGACACATCTCAAAGTCGACGCAAGGAGAGCCGCCGCATGGATCAGATCGCCAACCCCGCACCCGGTTTCCAACGCAACCCGGACAAAATCATCACCATCGAGCCCTATGCCGGCACCGTTACCGTGCGCGCCGGAGACGTGGTCATCGCTTCAACAGCGAAGGCCAAGGTGCTGACCGAAGCTCCCTATCCGGCGGCCTTCTACATTCCGTTCGCCGACATCGATTTCGGCAAGCTTGGCCGCACCGACCACTCGACCCATTGCCCCTACAAGGGCGATGCAAGCTATTGGAGCGTGCTGCCTGCCGGCGAGACCGGCCAGAACGCCATGTGGGCCTATGAACGGCCTTTCGACGAGATGGCTGAAATCGGCAACCACGGCGCATTCTACGCCAGCAAGGTCACGATCGAAGCCAAACCGGACTGAGCCAACGCCGAAGCGGGATACGCTCGGCTGGCCACTCACTCCGTGGTGCCGTTATTGCCGATGCCCTCGGCATCGTCGAGCCGCACAAAGGTCAAGCCCTTGGCCTTGAGCGCCAGCAGCCCCTGCACCACGCCTTCGCCTGCCGCATGGGTCGGCTGGTTGATATGCGAGATAATGACGTCGCCGTCCTTGGCCGCCGCGATGCGCCGCGCGGTTTCCTTGGCGCCGAGCAAGGAGCCGCCGTCGCCGTTTATCGAGAATCCCGCGACCTTGAAGCCAAGCTTGCGGATCATGGCGATTGCCGACGGGCTGTATTCGGCGGTTGCGCCACGAAACCATTTCGGCGCCGGCTCGCCGGTCCCGGCAAGAGCGGCGGCCCCCGATTTGACCTCGGCCAGCACCGCATCCGGGCTGCCGGCGCTG
>NZ_RZPB01001111.1:0-1487 GCF_003998535.1 Mesorhizobium sp. M7A.F.Ca.AU.002.02.1.1
GCTACATGCCGGTGGTTTTCGACAATCTGAGCCGCGGCAATGAGAGATCCGTCGCCTGGGGGCCGCTTGTCGTCGGCGATATCCGGGATCGGGATGCACTGCGGCGGGCGATGGAAACGCACCGGCCGACGGCCGTGATCCATTTTGCTGCGCTGGCCTATGTCGGAGAGTCCGTTCGCGAGCCGGCCGAATATTATTCGACCAATGTGACAGGCACCATCGCGGTGCTCGATGCCGCACGCGCGAGTTCGATCGAAAACATCATCTTCTCCAGCAGCTGTGCGACCTACGGCGTGCCGGAGGCGTTGCCGGTTCGCGAGACCTCCTCGCAAAATCCGATCAGCCCCTATGGGCGCACCAAGCTGATGGGTGAACAGATCATCGGCGACTATGCGTCCGCGTACGGAATGAAATTTGCGATCCTGCGCTATTTCAACGCTTGTGGCGCCGATCCCGATGGCGAGCTCGGTGAGTGGCATTCGCCGGAAACCCATCTGGTTCCCAGAGTGCTCATGGCCGCATCGGGCATCATCGACGCGATCGAGGTTTTCGGCACCGACTACGACACGTCGGACGGCACTTGCGTAAGGGATTATATCCACGTCACCGATCTGGCCCGCGCCCACCTGAAAGCGCTCATGCATATCGAGGGTGGCGGGCGAAGCCTTGCGGTCAATCTCGGCACAGGGCGGGGCGTCTCCATCAAGGAGATTGTCAAGGCGGTCGGCCGAATCACGTCGAGGCCGGTTCCGGCAGTGTTCAGGAGCCGACGCGCCGGAGATCCGGCGGAGCTCTACGCCGACCCGGGAAGCGCACGCGAACATCTTGGCTTTGTGCCGGAGCTTTCAGACATCGATACGATTGTCAGGACGGCCGCTCCCTTTTTCGGACTGAAGACCAGGCCCATGAAACTGCCGCCAGTGAGGGCGGCAGCGCCGGTCGTCGCCCGACGGGTCAGAGATAGCGGGGGTGACAGTTCGCGCGCTGGCCAAATCCGCTAGGGCTGCAGATATAAGGCGAGCCGCCCGAGAACGTGCTGCCATCGCCCGGATTGAACGAGATGTTCACCGGCGCCGGCGTGCTGGCTTTGATCCGTTGCGGCGGTGCAAAGGCGTAGGCACTTTCGGTCCCTATTGTGCTTGTCATCTGGATCGGAAGGTCGGCCCGGAGCGAGCGCACGAGAAATCTGGCCTGCACGGGCTGGACCGAGGGCTGACTGCGGACCGGGTGGACGATGGGCCTGATAAGGACCGAACCGGTTTCAGTTGCGTCCATACCTTGACAACCTGCAACCATAGAGCTCAGCGCCACAGCCGCGGCAATAGATACGACATTCTTGCTTGAGCGAAATACGCTCGCGGAATTTCTCATCCTCTGTCCCTTGCTATCAAGTATAAGCCAGGGGCGCATTGCGACATACTATACTTGGGCCGCTTCCACGCCGCATGAGTGACCACTCGCACATCACACGTTATATTAGATATCAC
>NZ_RZPB01001112.1:0-1486 GCF_003998535.1 Mesorhizobium sp. M7A.F.Ca.AU.002.02.1.1
GGCCAGGACCACGTCCCAACCTGCATCGGTGCCGATGCAATCCGTGCCGAGGAATTCGGTCCCGATACCGTTGATCTCGCTGTTGAGCCGGATCGCGGTGGCGCAGAACGGGTCGATGTCGGAGGCGATCACCTTGGCGGCACCGGCCTTGGCGGCGGCGATGGCGACAAGGCCGGAGCCGGAAGCAAAGTCGAGCACGTGCTTGCCACGCACCGTGCCGGAATTGTCCAGGACATAGCGGGCAAGGCCCTGGCCGCCGGCCCAGGCAAAGGCCCAGAAGGGCGGCGGCAGGCCGATTTCGACCAGCTCTTCCTCGGTCCGCTGCCACAGATCATGCGCTTCGTCGGCAAGATGAAGCAGGATCTCCGGCACGTGCGGCGGCGCCATCAGCGCCGTGTTGTCGAGAATGAACTGTTTGGCGCTGTTGGGCGTGAGCGCCGTCACGGAACCGGCGTCAAGCCGCCCATGCGGCAGACTTCCTTCCA
Source organism: Mesorhizobium sp. M7A.F.Ca.AU.002.02.1.1 (assembly GCF_003998535.1). Taxonomy (NCBI): domain Bacteria; kingdom Pseudomonadati; phylum Pseudomonadota; class Alphaproteobacteria; order Hyphomicrobiales; family Phyllobacteriaceae; genus Mesorhizobium; species Mesorhizobium sp. M7A.F.Ca.AU.002.02.1.1. Next base: position 486 of record NZ_RZPB01001112.1, read on the forward strand.
TTCGGCCGGCGTCACCGGCTGCACGGAAAGCCGTCCGAGCCGCACCAGCGCCATGTCGGCAAGCCTCGGATTGGCCTTCACCTGTTCCAGCGTCGGCGGGTTCGGTACATCCCTTACGGCGCGGATGTCGACGCATTCCCAGCGCGGATCGTCCGACGTGGTGTCGGGATGGGCAAGCGCGCAGACTTCAGCGATGCCGACGATGTTCAGCCCCTCGTTGGAGTGGTAGAAGAAGCCGAGATCGCCGATCTGCATCGCCTTCATGTTGTTGCGCGCCGCGTAGTTGCGCACGCCGTCCCATTGCGTGCCGGCCTTGCCCTTGGCCTTCAGCATCTCGAAGGAGAACTTGAATGGCTCGGATTTGAACAGCCAGTAGTTCATGTCTTTCTCCTCCTTGGAGTCGCGCTGGCGACCGGGATTAACTAGCCGCCGGCTTGTTGAACGTCCAGTTCCACGGGCGGATTTCGACGCTTTCGAACAGCCCGGCCTTGGCGTAGGGGTCGGCGGCCGACAGAGCCTGCGCCCCTGCCAGGTCGGGCGCTTCGACGACCACGAGGCTGCCATTGGACCTGCCTTCAGTGTCAAGGAACGGACCGGCGAATGCCAGCTTCTTGTCGCCGTTCAACCCCTCGAGAAAGGCAACATGCTCGGGCCGCGTGTCGAGGCGCACCTGCAGGCTTCCGGGCTTGTCCTTGCAAATCACAGCAAACAGCATTTTTTCTCCTGATCGTTCAAAGTCGTGGGGATCAATCGTTGGTTTCGGTCTTCAGCGGCCGGGTCATCAACGCCGTCACGGCCTGCCGGACGGTGATGGTGCCATCCAGTATGGCGGCGACGGCGGCAATGATCGGCGCGTCGATGTTGCGCTCGGTCGCAATGCGGGCTGCGATCGCCGCCGTCGGCACGCCTTCTGCCAGCGGCAATCCGGCAAGTGGCTTGCCTTGCCCGAGCGCCAACCCATAGGCGAAATTGCGCGACTGGGTGGACGAGCAGGTCAGCAG
>NZ_RZPB01001113.1:0-1485 GCF_003998535.1 Mesorhizobium sp. M7A.F.Ca.AU.002.02.1.1
ACGTATGGCCAAGCTGCTTTTGAACGTAACGCTCGTCGACCTCAGCCGATGAGGCAAGACCGGCGCGCAAGGAATGACCGGAAAATTTCTCTGCACGATCGCCTTCGGACAGGTCGCCACGAACCCCGGCTGCGAGGGCGGTGCGTTTGACCAGCCGCGCCACTTCCTGGTCGTTGAGCCGCTCGGCTGCAACTGCTTTGCCGTTTCCGGTGACGCGTCGAAACAACGGCCCATGGCCGACCCTCGCCAGTTTCAGCCAGGTTTGCACCGCCACAACCGGGCATGTGGCATCGGACGAGCCACGGCCGATCTCGACCTCGCGCCAGCCGGTCTTTCCGCGCAATGCGACGAGAACGCCTTTGTCCAAAACCTCGATCCAGCCGCGGCCGTCCTGGGTTTGGTCCCTGGCAACGTCCAGGCCAACGATTTCAGAACGCCGCAGGCCGCCGGCGAAACCCAACAGGAGCATGGCGCGGTCGCGCAGGCCGCGCAACGTTCCACGGTCAAGGGTCTCGAGCATGGCAATCAGGTCTTCAGTCAGAATGGCTTCCTTTTGCCGGGGAGGGGAGGCGTGGGTGTTGCGAATGCCGGCCAGCACAGTGGCGATATGCCGGTCCTTCCTGTCCAATGGCTGGCCACGCTGAGAAAAATTCCAGGTCATCGAGGAGAGACGTCGCTCGATGGTCGAGACGGCGTTCGGCTTCTTGTCGCCCGTCACCTTACCGGACGCGCAGGCCGTGATGTAAAGGCCAACGACCTGCGGGTCGGGCGGCAACACATCGAGATGCTGGCGGCGCGCCCAGGCGCAAAAATGCTTCCAATCGGCGGCGTAGGCGCGCCGGGTGTTCGCCGAGCTTGCTGCCTCGACGTAATCGCGCGCGCGCTCGGCGAGCCCTTCCAGGTGCGCCGGCAGGGGAGGGGCGTTTTGCGGCTCGCAGGGTGCCTGCGCCATTTCCATGACGATATCGACAATATCAGGCAAGTCGTCGGCTGGAGGCGAGGGAGGGGAGGTGCTGGCGATCGCGGTCGTGCTGTGGGACGGCACTGAGCTGTCCTCAGGACGATTTTCGCGGCTCAGGTCGACGATAGGGGCCATTCTGCTAGCATGGCTTGTAACGAACGATAATGCAACATTATCATTCATTATATCTGCACGACAGGCTGTGCGTTTTTGCGCGAAAGCCATGGCCATAAGCGCACCGGCACTTTACCCTCCAAATCATGATTCGCCTTGATCCCGCGACCGCCAGCTCGGGTGCGCCGCCCTCCGTTCCGGCTTGGGCGATCACAAACGCCGGCGCGCCGAGCGACGGCGCCGCCGCCTTCCGGGCCGGCGCCGCCCTGGGTGTCCTCGACACGCTCGCCCGCGCACAGCCTGCCTGGGCCGGCGTTTGGCGGCAGCGGCTGGCGCTGAGCTGCGCCGCCGCCAGCATGCGGCTCGCCGGCCGCGCCGAGGACGCGGCCGCCTTGCGCGACGCCTGGTAT
>NZ_RZPB01001114.1:0-1484 GCF_003998535.1 Mesorhizobium sp. M7A.F.Ca.AU.002.02.1.1
TCAGATTGTTGCCGCGCGCGCCGACGATCTTGATGCGGCGGTTCTTCTTCGCTTCACGCCGCACGCCGGGCGTCGCCACTTCGAGCGCGCCCGACAGATATTTGCCGGTGATCGAATTGGGATTGGCCATGACCTGCTGCGGCGTGCCCTGGGCGATGATCTCGCCGCCATGGATGCCGGCGGCCGGGCCCATGTCGACGACATAGTCGGCATGCAGGATGGCGTCCTCGTCATGCTCGACGACGATCACCGTGTTGCCGATGTCGCGCAGGTGCTTCAGCGTATCGAGCAGGCGCGCATTGTCGCGCTGGTGCAGGCCGATCGACGGCTCGTCCAGCACATAGAGCACGCCGGTCAGGCCGGAGCCGATCTGCGATGCCAGCCGGATGCGCTGGCTCTCGCCGCCCGACAGCGTGCCGGAATTGCGCGACAGCGTCAGATAGTCGAGCCCGACATCGTTGAGGAAGCGCAGCCGTTCACGGATTTCCTTGAGCACACGCACCGCGATTTCGTTCTGCTTGTCGTTGAGCGACGCGGGCAGGTCGGTGAACCACTGGTCGGCCTTGCGGATGGAAAGCTCGGTGACTTCGCCGATGTGCCTGCCGGCGATCTTCACCGCCAGCGACTCGGGCTTCAGCCGATAGCCCTTGCAGACCGGGCAGGGTGTGGCCGACATGAAGCGCTCGATCTCCTCGCGCATCCAGGCGGATTCGGTCTCTTTCCAGCGCCGCTCGAGATTGGGGATGACGCCTTCGAAAGTCTTCGTCGTCTTGTAGGAGCGCAGGCCGTCATCATACTGGAAGGTGATCTCGCGCTCGCCGGTGCCGCGCAGGACGGCTTCCTTGGCCTCTTCGGACAAATCCTTGAACTTGTCGCCGAGCTTGAAGCCATAGGCCTTGCCCAATGCCTCCAGCGTCTGCGCGTAATAGGGCGAGGTCGACTTCGCCCACGGGCTGACGGCGCCGTCGCGCAGCGAGATGTTTTCATCCGGCACGATCAGATTGCCGTCGATGGCGCGCTGGCTGCCGAGACCGTCGCAAGTCGGGCAGGCGCCGAACGGATTGTTGAACGAAAACAGCCGCGGTTCGATTTCCGGAATGGTGAAGCCGGAGACCGGGCAAGCGAACTTTTCCGAGAACAGGATGCGCTCATGCGTCTCGTTCTTCGACTTGTTGACCGAATCCTCGCCGGTCTGGCTGGAATCGAGCGGCTTGTCGGCGAATTCGGCGACCGCCAGCCCATCGGCCAGCTTCAGCGCCGTTTCGATGGAATCGGCAAGCCGCGTCGCGAGATCGCCGCGCACGACGATGCGGTCGACGACGACATCGAGGTCATGCTTGTACTTCTTGTCCAGCGCCGGCACGTCGGCGATCTCATAGAAGACGCCGTCGACCTTGACGCGCTGAAAGCCCTTCTTCTGCAGTTCCAGCAACTCCTTGCGGTACTCGCCTTTGCGGCCGCGCACCATCGGCGCCAGAATGAAC
>NZ_RZPB01001115.1:0-1480 GCF_003998535.1 Mesorhizobium sp. M7A.F.Ca.AU.002.02.1.1
TGTCTCAATCGCGAAAAGCCCAAGAACGAACCGTTCGTGAAAAACGGCAGGTTTGCCTTGAACACCCTGGCTTCCCACCAGGAGCCGCTGTCAGTCGGCTTTTCCGGAATCACCGGCTTGCCGGTCGAGGAGCGCTTCGCGCTCGGCGAATGGGACGTGATCTCCACCGGCGCGCCGACGCTGAAGGGTGCGCTCGCCGTGTTCGACTGCGAATTGATCGATACCAAGGACCTGGCCACCCATCGTGTGCTTTTTGGCAAGGTGACAGGCCTGCGGATGGGCGATAATTTGCGGCCGCTGATCTATCACGCCCGCGGCTACCACGTACTGGAAAGCGGAGCGGCGGCGTTCACGGAGAAAGAATGACCGAGCTGAAACCGCGCGCCGCGCCACGGACGATCGACGAGACGCTCGATCTCCTGACCGGTGCGGACTATGTGGCGGACCGGTCGCTGGCGACCGTACTGTTCCTGTCGTTGCGTATGAAGCGGCCGCTTTTCCTTGAGGGCGAGGCCGGCGTCGGCAAGACCGAGATCGCCAAGGTGTTGGCACAGGCGCTCGGCCGCCGGCTGATCCGCCTGCAATGCTATGAAGGCCTTGACGTCTCGTCCGCCGTCTACGAGTGGAACTACGCCGCGCAGATGATCGAGATCCGCATGGAGGAGGCGGCCGGCAAGGTCGAGCGCTCCGCCATGGAGCGCAACGTCTTCTCCGAAAAATACCTGATCCGCCGCCCGGTGCTCGATGCGCTGACCGGCAAGGCGGGGGCTGCCCCGGTTTTCCTGATCGATGAGCTCGACCGCACCGACGAGGCGTTCGAGGCCTTCCTGCTCGAAATCCTGTCCGACTTCCAGGTGACGGTGCCCGAGCTCGGCACCATCAAGGCGGAAGAGCCGCCGATCGTCATCATCACCACCAACCGCACCCGTGAGATCCACGACGCGCTGAAGCGGCGCTGCCTCTATCACTGGGTCGACTATCCCAATGCCGAGCGCGAGTTGGAGATCGTGCGCCGCAAGGTGCCGCAGGCCAACCAGCGCCTTTCGGCCGAAGTGGTCTCCTTCATCCAGAAGCTGCGCCAGATCGAGCTGTTCAAGGTGCCGGGCGTCGCCGAAACCATCGACTGGGCCGGCGCGCTGACCGAGCTCGACAAGGTGGCGCTCGATCCGGAAACCGTCTCCGATACGATCGGCGTGCTGTTGAAATACCAGGACGACATTGCCCGCATCGAACAGGGCGAAGGCCGGCGCATCCTCAACGAGGTGAAGGCCGAGCTTTCGGCGGCGGAGTAGGCGATGCCGCGCCCCGAGCCAAAAGAGGCCATGCCGCACGGGCGGATCGCCGACAACATCGTCTATTTTGCCCGCACCTTGCGCAAGGCGGGCATGCGGGTCGGGCCGGCCTCGGTCAAGGACGCCATCGAGGCGGTGCTCGCCGCGGGCATCGGTTCGCGCGACGATTTCTACTGGACGCTGCACGC
>NZ_RZPB01001116.1:0-1480 GCF_003998535.1 Mesorhizobium sp. M7A.F.Ca.AU.002.02.1.1
CTTCTCGAAGGAGCGGACACCCCAGTCGAGCAGCTTTCGCGCTTCCTCGGCGCGCTCCTTGTCCGAGGCCAGCCCGCTCATCGCCGCGATCACGCGGGTACCATTGTGGCTGAGCGAACCGACGATGCCGAAGCCGGCTGCCTCGCTCGCCCCGACCGCCAGGCCGTCGGCGCCGATGTCCATCGCCAGCAGCGGATTGCGGTTCCTCTGTGAGATCTTGTTCCAGGTGAAATCCTTTTGGGCATAATAGCGATAGAAATCCGGATAATCGCGCCACAGGTGCAGGGCGAGCTGCGCCAGCTCGCGCACGGTCGTCTGCTGGCCATCCGCCGGCAGGCCGGTCGAATTGACGAAAGTCGACGTCTTGAGGCCGATCTGGCGGGCGCGTTCGGTCATCTGCACGGCAAAATTGTCTTCGGATCCCGACATGCCTTCGGCGATGACGATGCAGCCGTCATTGGCCGCCTGCACGGTCACGCCCTGAATCAGGTCTTCGAGCCGGATCGACGACTTGAGCTTGGCGAACATCGTCGATGTTCCCGAAGGCGCGCCACCCTTGCGCCAGGCGTTCTCGCTGACCACGAACGTATCGTCGAGCTTCAGGCGGCCGGATTTGATGGCATTGAAAACCACTTCCATGGTCATCAGCTTGGCCATCGAGGCCGGCGGTATCGGCTTGTCGGCCTCCTTGGAAAACAGCACCGTCCCGGTCTCGGCATCGATCATGAAGGCCTGCGCGGCCTTGGTCTCGAACAGCTGTGCACCGGCCGGAGCCTGGAAAAACAGCAGCAAGCCAAAAACCAGAAGCCCGGCGAGAGGCGGGAGCAAGCGAAATTGCATGATGTTCGACCCGTTGGCCGGCACCGCCGGCAAGCCCGCGAAAAGTATCAGGCTTTTTGCGCGGCGGATCAACCGCGCAGCGGAAATCCCATCAGGCTTGCGCTCAGTTGCGCACAGCCAGCGCATCGGGCGCGCCATGCGACCAGGCAGCCTGCAGCAAATCATCGAGATTGCGGTGGCCATCGGGATAGAGATTGACCGAATACCAATCCTCGCCATCGAGTTCCGAACGCTGGATCTCGATCTTGCCGTATGCGGCAAGCTCAGCGGCAACACGCTTGGCCTCCGCTGCATCCTCGAACGAACCAGCCGCGACGTAGTCAGTGGACGGACCGGCCGCTGGCGGCTGCCGCTTCCATGATTGGAGCACATCGGCCGGCGACATGCCGTCGCCACCCATCGCGGCGAAGGCATTTGAGGCGCGTTCGACCCGCTCGTCGGCATAGGACAGCGAGGCCACGGCAAACGGCGATTGCGGCGGCAGATTGATCTGCGGACGCTCCGGCACGATCGGGCCGAAATCCGGAAGCGCCAGATCGCCATAGGCCGACGACTGCGTCGACATGATCGGCTGGACAGAACCGGTATCTGTCAACTGGCCCGGAAACGGCACGGCAGCAGTGCCGGCAGGCAGGCTTGG
>NZ_RZPB01001117.1:0-1473 GCF_003998535.1 Mesorhizobium sp. M7A.F.Ca.AU.002.02.1.1
CATGACGTTAGCGCCGCATTAGCCGGCTATGCGTCCAGCGCAATGGTGCATTGCAACATCTTCTTTTTGCAATGCACCATTACTATGTCATGCTTCGTATCGATCAAGGGAGGAAGAAACCGCCGCCGAAATGCGGCGCCAAAAAGGAACCTTGCTATGATCCTCGACAGTCTCATGACCCGCGCTCGCAACAGCATTGCCAAGCGCAAGCACTACAACCGCCTTGTCGCCGAAATCGACAGCTTTTCCAGCCGCGATCTGGCCGACATGCGCGCCGACCGCTCGGAAATGCTCTACCAGATCCACAAGCAGATCTACGGCTGATCTCAAGCCCGATAAGACGCGCCGCCAAGGTGCGTTGAGATTCAGGTCAGGCCGAGTCGAAAACGGTGGTTTCCGAGAACCGGAGCGGAGCGTACTTTTGGTACGCGAGCACCGGAAGCGCAGGAAGCCGCTGTTTGCAGGCCGGCATCACCTGAATATCAATGCGCCGCCAGTGCCTTGTCGATCTGCGGCAACAGCAACGCCTGCACCGTCTCGGGCGTCAGCGGGCCGACATGTTTGTAGGCGATCTTGCCGTCCTTGCCGATGACGAAGGTTTCCGGCACGCCGTAGACGCCCCAGTCGATCGCCGCGCGGCCCGCTTCGTCGACCCCTATCGCCTGGAACGGATTGCCGAGATCGCCGAGGAACCGGCGTGCGTTTTCGGGCCGGTCCTTGTAGTTCAGCGCTGCCATGGTGAAACGCTTATCCTGCGACAACGCCAGAAGCACCGGGTGCTCTTCGCGGCATGGCGCGCACCACGACGCGAAGACGTTGACCAATGTGACCTTGCCGGCGAAGGTTTTCGAATCGAGCCCCGGCAGGTTTGAGCCCTCCAGCGCCGGCAGGCTGGTTTGCGGCGCAGGCAGGCCGATCAGGGCCGACGGCACTTCCGAAGCATCGCGCCCCGACAGCAGTTGCGACAGGAACAGTCCGGCCAGGCCGAGGAAGATCAGCAGCGGCAGAAGCACGAACAGGCGACGACTGGGCGGCGGCGTTTCCGTTTCGGTGCTCATGGCTTGGCGACCTTGTCGGAGCGACGCCTCACGCCGGACGCCTCCAGTTCGGCAAGCTCACGCTTGCGCGCCCGCTGGTCGAGCAGGATCCAGCCGATCAATCCGGCCAGCACCACGGCAGTGATGCCATAGGCGGCGGTCACGTAGAGTGCATGCGCACTCATGCGGCAGGTCCCGCTGAAGTGGGGCCTTCCAAGCCGATCATGTCGCCCAGTCTAGACATGCTTTTCCTTAGCCTCGCTCCGTCGGCTTCGCAATCGGTCGCCGAGCCGCAGTCATACGCTGCGTCAATCCGTGCCATGGCGCAGCGCCAGCGCCGCCGAGACCGGACCCAGCACGCCAAGAAACAGGGTCAGCGCGGCAAGAATGAGGAAGGGCTGCAGAAACGGGTCGGGATTGGCGGTCGCCCCATAGC
>NZ_RZPB01001118.1:0-1470 GCF_003998535.1 Mesorhizobium sp. M7A.F.Ca.AU.002.02.1.1
GGAAATGGCCGTTGACGACATCGAAGGCGGCAAGCAGCCGCTCGCGGCCTTCGCGGTTGAGGCTCTGGATCGCCTGCCTGAGCTTGCGGATCGCCTCGATGATGTCCTCGCGCTCCGACACGATCGCCTCCAGCCGGTCGGAAAGCTCCTTCTGCTCTTCCTCTGCGCGCAGATTGACGGCGCCCAGCCGTTCGCGCTCGATCTTCAGCCGGTCCAGCTGACGCTCGATCTCGGGCATCTCAGGCATCGGGCTGTCAGCCTCCAGACCGGTATGGCGAATAACCACATGCGGCGGTGTGTTCAGCGTTTCCTGGATGCGCGCCTCGACCTCCAGCCGGCGTTCGTCGGCCGCGGTCAGCCGCTCTTCGGCGCGAACGCGGCTCTCGCGCGCCTCAGCCAGGAACTGGATGGCGCCGGTGGCGGCCTTGTCCAGTTCGGATTGCCGGTTCTCCGCTTCCTGCAGACGGTCGGCCGCCGCCTTGCGCAAGGTTTCGGCCTCGGTGAGCTGCGACAGCAGGGCGCGCCGCTTGGCGTCGATTTCATCGGGCGCATCCGCCAGCCGCTCGCGTTCGGCCTCGGCCTCGGCCTTGCGTTCGCCAAGCGAGGCGATCTGCGTCGAGGCGTTTTCGGCCCGCTCCAGCCAATTGCTGCGTTCGGCGCCAATGGCATCGAGCCGGCGCGCGCGCGCCTCGGCTTCGCGGCGCAGCCCCTCATGCACCGCACGCGCATCGGCAAGCGCGGCGCGGTCGCGGGCGACATTGGCCGAGGACTGTTCGAGCTGCAATTGCAGATCGCCAAGATCGGGCGCGTCCTGCAGCAGCATTTCCGCCTCGGCGAAGGCGGCCGAAATCTCCTCATGGCTGTCGACGATGCGGGCGCGCGCTTCATCGAGTGCTGCGCGCCGGCTCTGCAATTCGCCGCCGGCCCTCTCGGCCTCAGCCAGTGCATTGCGGGCGGCGTCCAGCCGATGCTGTGCGTCACGACCGGCCTGGCGCGTGTTGCGCTCGGCCTCGCTTGCCAGGCGGAGCGCCTGTTCGGCCTCTCCCAGCGCCTCCTCGGCCTGGCGCAGGACGAGCGTCGCCTGTATCGCCTCGGCATCGAGCTCAGCCAGCCGGTTCTTCTGCGCCAGCCGTTGCGCCGCGGCGGTCGGCGCGTCGGCACTGGCGGTAAAGCCGTCCCAGCGCCACAGCGCGCCCTCGCGGCTGACCAGCCGCTGGCCGGGAGCAAGCAGCGGCTGCAACCGGCGGCCATCGCCGGCGGCATCGACGATACCGATCTGCGCCAGGCGGCGGGCGAGCTGTGCCGGCGCGTGGACCACGCTGGCCAGGCTCTTCACGCCTTCCGGCAGAGCCGCGTCGCCGGGTTGGATCGCGCCTTCGCCCCAATGCACCGGCGCGCTGCGGTCGAGCGGCACGTCGAGGTCTTCGCCAAGGGCTGCACCCAGCGCCGTTTCGAAACCGCGATCGACGC
>NZ_RZPB01001119.1:0-1469 GCF_003998535.1 Mesorhizobium sp. M7A.F.Ca.AU.002.02.1.1
GAAATGGCCGATCATGTGCCGGAAACGGTCAAGGACGAGCGCCTGCAGCGGCTGCAGGCTCTGCTTGTGAAGCAGCAGCAGGACTTCGGCTTGAGCCTCATCGGCAGCACCATCGACACGCTGATCGAGAAGCCCGGCCGCCAGGCCGGCCAGAAGGTAGGCCGCTCACCTTGGCTGCAGCCGGTTATTGTTGATGAAAAGGCCGGCGAAATCGGTGACATTATCCAGGTGCGAATCACGAAGACGGGCTACAACAGCCTGTTCGCCGAATTGGCCTGAGGGTCTCGGCAGATGAGGAGAGACGGTTGAGCGCAGCAGAGCTGAAGAACCTGCCCCCGGTACCGGCATCTGGGGCTTCTGACATGGCGCACATCGTTCTGACTTTCGACAACAACAAGCTTGCCAGCGCCCTCTATGGTCAGTTCGACGAAAACCTCGCCCGGCTCGAGCAGAAGCTTGGCGTCGACATCCGCTCACGCGGCAACCAGCTGACCATCAAAGGGTCCGCTTCTGCCGCCGAGCAGGCGCGCCGCGCCCTGGACAATCTTTACGGCATTCTCCAGAAAGGCGTCGATATCGGCCAGTCCGACGTTGACGGCGCCGTGCGCATGGCGATTGCCGCCGACGATCAGTTGACCCTGCCAACGCTGGAACGCAAGGGCAAGGTCTCCGCCGCCCAGATCGCCACCCGCAAGAAGACGATCTATGCCCGTTCGCTCAACCAGGACGCCTACATGCGGGCGCTTGAACGGTCGGAACTGGTGTTCGGCATCGGCCCGGCCGGCACCGGCAAGACCTACCTGGCGGTGGCGCACGCGGCGATGCTGCTCGAGCGCGGCATGGTCGAGCGCATCATTCTCTCGCGGCCGGCGGTCGAGGCCGGCGAGCGGCTGGGCTTCCTGCCCGGCGACATGAAGGAGAAGGTCGATCCCTATCTGCGGCCGCTCTATGACGCGCTCTACGACATGATGCCGGCCGACAAGGTCGAGCGCGCCATTGCCGCCGAAGTGATCGAAATCGCGCCGCTTGCCTTCATGCGCGGCCGCACGCTGGCGCATGCCGCCGTTATCCTCGACGAGGCGCAGAACACCACGCCGATGCAGATGAAGATGTTCCTGACGCGTCTGGGCGAAAACTCGCGCATGATCGTCACCGGCGATCCGACCCAGATCGACCTTCCCTCGAACACCAAATCGGGTCTGGTCGAAGCCTTGCGGGTGCTGGACGGCGTGGCGGGCGCGGTCACCGTGCGCTTCAACGACGGCGACGTGGTTCGCCATCCGCTGGTGGCGGAAATCGTCAGGGCCTACGACCGGGACGCCAAGCTGGCGCGTGGCCTCGGCGCCGAGAATTGATGTTGGCGATGCGGCTTCATGCCTGAGGACATAATATCCGGCGACGGGAATATTCCCGTCGACATCGACATAGCGGTTGAGGCGGGCAACTGGCCCGACGAGGCAAGACTGAAG
>NZ_RZPB01000111.1:0-11907 GCF_003998535.1 Mesorhizobium sp. M7A.F.Ca.AU.002.02.1.1
GCACAAGGACGGCGTGCTGTGGACGCCGCACCGCCCTGCCCGCCCCGAAAAATCCGAAGGCGGCATCGCCATCAAGATGGTGTCGGAGTTCGAGCCGGCCGGCGACCAGCCGACCGCGATCAAGGATCTGGTCGAAGGCGTCGATAACCACGACCGCACCCAGGTGCTGCTCGGCGTCACCGGCTCAGGAAAAACCTTCACCATGGCCAAGGTGATCGAGGAGACGCAGCGCCCTGCCTTGATCCTGGCGCCGAACAAGACGCTTGCCGCGCAGCTCTATTCCGAGTTCAAGAAATTCTTCCCGGAAAACGCCGTTGAGTATTTCGTCTCCTACTACGATTATTACCAGCCGGAAGCCTACGTCCCGCGCACCGACACTTTCATCGAGAAGGAATCCTCGATCAACGAGCAGATCGACCGCATGCGCCACTCGGCGACGCGTTCGCTGCTTGAGCGCGACGACGTCATCATCGTCGCCTCGGTGTCCTGCATCTACGGTATCGGCTCGGTCGAAACCTATACGGCGATGACCTTCCAGATGCAGATCGGCGACCGGCTCGACCAGCGCGCGCTGCTCGCCGATCTCGTCGCCCAGCAGTACAAGCGGCAGGACATCAACTTTGTCCGCGGCTCGTTCCGCGTGCGCGGCGACACCATCGAAATCTTCCCGGCCCACCTGGAAGACCGCGCCTGGCGCATCTCGATGTTCGGCGACGAGATCGAGCAGATCACCGAATTCGACCCGCTGACCGGCCAGAAGACCGGCGAGCTGAAAAGCGTCAAGATCTACGCCAATTCGCACTATGTGACGCCGCGCCCGACGCTGAACCAGGCGATCAAGTCGATCAAGGAAGAGCTCAAGCACCGGCTGGTCGAACTCGAACGCGCCGGCCGCCTGCTTGAGGCACAGCGGCTGGAACAGCGCTGCCGCTTCGACCTCGAAATGCTGGAAGCCACCGGCTCGTGCGCCGGCATCGAGAACTATTCGCGCTATCTCACCGGCCGCCAGCCGGGCGATCCGCCGCCGACGCTGTTTGAGTACATCCCCGACAACGCACTGGTCTTCATCGACGAAAGCCATGTCACCGTGCCGCAGATCGGCGGCATGTATCGCGGCGACTTTCGCCGCAAGGCGACGCTGGCCGAATACGGCTTCCGTCTGCCGTCCTGCATGGACAACCGGCCGCTGCGCTTCGAGGAGTGGGATGCCATGCGTCCGCTTTCGGTCGCGGTCTCGGCGACCCCTGGCGCCTGGGAGATGGAACAGGCCGGCGGCGTCTTCGCCGAGCAGGTCATCCGTCCGACCGGCCTGATCGATCCGCCGGTCGAGGTCCGCCCGGCCAAGAGCCAGGTCGACGATGTCGTCGGCGAGATTCGCGATACCACCAAGGCCGGCTACCGCACCTTGGTCACCGTGCTGACCAAGCGCATGGCCGAGGATTTGACCGAGTATCTGCATGAGCAGGGCATCCGCGTCCGCTACATGCACTCCGACATCGATACGCTGGAGCGCATCGAGATCCTGCGCGATCTGCGCCTCGGCGCCTTCGACGTGCTGGTCGGGATCAATCTTCTGCGCGAAGGCCTCGACATTCCCGAATGCGGCTTCGTCGCCATTCTCGACGCCGACAAGGAAGGTTTCCTGCGATCGGAAACCTCGCTGATCCAGACCATCGGGCGCGCCGCCAGAAACGTCGACGGCAAGGTCATCCTCTATGCCGACCAGGTGACCGGCTCGATGGAACGGGCGATGGCCGAAACCAACCGTCGCCGCGAAAAGCAGATGGAGTGGAACGCGGCCAACGGCATCACACCGGAATCGGTCAAGTCGCGCATCTCCGACATTCTCGATTCGGTCTACGAGAAGGACCACGTCCGCGCCGATATCTCGCAGTTCACCGACGGTGCCGGCGCCATGATGGGCAACAACCTCAAGGCCCATCTCGACGCGATGGAAAAGCAGATGCGCGATGCCGCGGCCAATCTCGACTTCGAGAAGGCGGCCCGCATCCGCGACGAAATCAAGCGCCTGCGTGAGATGGAACTGTCCATCTCCGAAGACCCGCTGGCCAAATACGCCGACATGGAAAGCCCGGCCTCCGGCCGCGAAAAGGGCAAGCACAACAAGGGCGTGGCCAAACATCGTACAGCAGAGGAACAGGAGCGTTTTCGCAAGCTCGACGCAGCGCGTGCCGCCGAAGAGGCAGCCAAGGCTGCCCGGCCCAACCTCTTCCGCAAGCCTGATCTCGACGAGATGGGCGCCGATGGCACTGTGCCGGTGAAAAAGCCGCTGTTTTCGAAACCCTCGATCGACGACATGGGTCCAGGTACCGACATGCCGACGCCGGCCGGCGCGGTGTCGCGCTCGCTGTTCAAGAAACAGTCGGCATCCGAGGCACATGGTTCCGATTTCGGCATTCCCGGGGACGCCACAAAGCCGCTGTTCAAGAAGAACTCGCTGGACGAGATGACGGTGCGGCGGACGGAAAAACCGATCGAAGGAAAAGTGCCGGCCAAGCCGCAGCCAATCTCCCCCCTCGTGGGGGACGAATCCGCCAAGCCAGTTGTTCGCCAGCGAACAGGCATTGGCTCCTACGAAGACCCCGCCGACGCCCGTCGGGAAAAGCGCCGGCCGGGTAAGACGGGTAGGCCGGGAAAGTAGCGCCTTCCCCTTCTCCCAGAAGGGGAAGGGAAGCGCTCCGCCGCCGCCGCATTCCGCCGACCCACTTGCCACCAGCCCCGCCTTTGGTGTAATCGCTCCGCATACTCAACGTCTTGTCTCGAAAGGAGGGCTCACGTGTTTACGTTTCATCGTCACCATCGTCAGCGTGGCCCGATTTCTGCCCTGCGAGCTTGCTTGCAGGGCTGACCAGGGACGGTCCGGGTTTTTCCCGCTTCGATTTTTTGGTCTGCCCTTCGTGGTGCGTAATGCCGAGCCTGATGGCCGGAAAGCGCACCGTCAAAGTGGACCGGAGTAGTCTCCGGCAAGACCAGAGAAATCAAATGGCCCTGATCAGCCTCAAATCCCTCGGCGTCACCATGAGTGCGCCGCTGTTTGCCAATCTCGACCTCACCATCGGCACCGGCGACCGGCTCGGCATTGTCGCCGCCAATGGCCGCGGCAAGTCGACTTTGCTGAAATGCCTGACCGGCGGGATGGAGCCGACCTCCGGTGACATCACCCGCACGCGCGGCCTGCGCGTCGGTCATGTCGAACAGTCGGTTGCCCCGGTCCTTCGCACCCGTACGTTCCGGCAGGTGGTGGCGGATGCCTTGCCGTCCGAGCAGGCCGAAAGCGAGATGTGGCGTGTCGACGTGGTTCTGGATTCACTCGACGTGCCCGAGCCGATGCGCGAGCGGCCAATGCAGGCGCTGAGTGGCGGCTGGCAGAGGCTTGCGCTAATCGCACGCGTCTGGGTCACCGATCCGGACGTGCTGTTGCTCGACGAGCCGACCAACCATCTCGACCTTGTCCGCATCAGCCAGCTCGAAACCTGGCTGAACACGCTGCCGCGCGAGGTGCCCGTCGTCATCGCCAGCCACGACCGCGCCTTCCTCGACGCCACCACCAACCGGACCCTATTCCTGCGCCCGGAACAGTCGCCGGTGTTTGCCCTGCCCTACTCCCGCGCCAGGCAGGCGCTCGACGAGGTCGATGCTTCGACCGAGCGCAAGTTCCAGCGCGACATGAAGGTGGCGCAGCAATTGCGCCGGCAGGCGGCCAAGCTCAACAACATCGGCATCAATTCGGGCAGCGACCTTTTGACGGTGAAGACCAAGCAGCTCAACCTGCGGGCCGAAAAACTGGAAGAAGCGGCCGCACCGGCGCACCGCGAAAAGTCGGCGGGTGCCATAAAACTGGCCAATCGCGGCACCCACGCCAAGGTGCTGATCACGCTCGACGACGCGGCTGTGGAAACACCCGACGGCACCCCGCTGTTTCGAACCGGCAAGCGCCATATCTGCCAGGGCGACCGCATCGTGCTGCTCGGCCGCAACGGCGTCGGCAAGTCGCGCTTCGTCACCCTGATCCGCAATGCCATTGTCGAACCGGACACGGTGCCGAATGTGAAGGTGACGCCGTCGACGGTGCTAGGCTACAGCGACCAGGCGCTGTCGGGCATCAGCGGCGACGACACGCCGCTGATGCTGGTCTCGCGCCGCTACGATGTCGGCGAGCAGCGTGCCCGCTCGCTGCTGGCAGGCGCCGGCGTGGTCATCGAGATGCAGGAGAAAAAGATCGGTGCGCTGTCCGGCGGCCAGAAGGCGCGGCTGATGATGCTGGCGCTGAGGCTCGCCAATCCCAACTTCTATCTGCTGGACGAGCCGACCAACCATCTCGACATCGACGGCCAGGAAGCCCTGGAAGCGGAACTGCTGGCACATCAGGCAAGCTGTGTGCTCGCCTCGCACGACCGCTCCTTCATCCGCGCCATCGGCAACCGCTTCTGGCTGATCGAGAAACGGCGGCTGACCGAAGTCGAAGACCCAGAGGATTTCTTCCGCTCGGTGGCGGAGGGCGCTGGCTAATCGGTGAACAAAACTGCCGATGAAGTTCCGGCCTGTCGAGCGCAGGCCGGAGTTTCGTATCATGTTACGAGACGTCTTCTTGACTTCCGAAGCGTATCATGCCATGGTACGCCACTCGGGTCGGCAAGGTGATAAGCTCCTCCAAAGACAAGACCAGCGAAGCCGTTTCGAACGGCAAGGCTCCGAAGGGCTTCCCATCGGACCTTTGTCCGCTCAGCCCAGCGGAAGCTGTTCATGATCGACAACGCCGCCGAACTGTCGAATCTGAAGACGCCTCCCGGCAACAGGCTTGAGCCGCTGAAAGGTAACCGTGCGGGCCAGCATTCGATCCGCATCAACGATCAATTCCGCCTCTGCTTTAGGTGGGTGGAAGGGCAAGCGGAGGATGTTGAAATCACCGACTATCATTGAAGAGGGTTCAAAATGCTGAACATCAACCCACCTATCCATCCCGGAGAAATTCTCCGTGAGGAATATCTCGTGCCGCTCAATCTGAAGCCTTACACGCTGGCCAAAAAGCTGCATGTGCCCCGCACACGCATCGAGCGCCTGGCCAGCGAGACGACACCGGTAACGCCCGACACCGCTTTGCGCCTTGCGAAGTTCTTCGGAACCACGCCGCAGTTCTGGATGAATATGCAGGCGAGCTACGACCTCGCCGTAGAGGGAGAGGCGAAGAAGGCCGATCTTGAAACAATCGAACGTCTACAAACCGCGGCCTGAAGTAATCGCGTTAGCAACAACCCGCTTCAAGCAGGCTACGGAGCTAGCGATAAAAAAATCTCGACGATCTGTCGGATAGCCTCAGCCCGCCGCGTCCTTGGGATGCCGACACGATGATGCCGGCCCAACCCAGGAGAATTATCATGTCGGTTCTTTCGTCCATCGGTCGCATCGCAACCCGGTATGCGGCAGCGCGCGCTCGTCACCGCAGCGAACGCGTCCTGCGTTCACTGCCTGCCTCGCTGCGCAAGGATATCGGGTTTCCGGACGTCTTCGATGCGCAAAACGGCCGCCGCCCCTGACCTCGCGGGGCGCCAGTCAGTCATGCGTATCGCCCGAAAGCGGCGTCGCCTTCATCGATACGCGTTTTTCGAAAGCCTCGAACCAGCGCGTCAGCAGTGCCCGTGAGCGAAAAGGCGGAAGGTGACGGAACGCCATCCAGGACAGCGCGGTGGCCAAGGCAATGTGGCCGATATGGAGCGGCGCCTCGTCGTCCAGCGTGCTCTCGATCCAGTCGTAGCTCGCCTCGATCTTTTCCCGGTATCCGTCGGCGAGAGCACCATAGCGCAACTTTTCGGGTCTCCTTTCCGTCTCCCAGCGCAAGGCTATACCCGTCTGCGCCAGGCCCTGGGCGACCGCCTGCAACCGCAATGCCTGCCAGCGCGCCTCGCCGTCCTGCGGCAGCAGCTTGCGACCGTCATGCAGCGTGTCGAGATAGGCGCAGATGACATCGGAATCGAAGATCGGCGACGCGTCGGGCCGCAACAGCACCGGCACTTTGCCGAGCGGGTTTTCGGCGTAGACGCGGGCATTGCGCAAGGTCGGACTGGTCTCGTGATGAATGACCTCCAGCCGATCGGCAATGCCAACCTCGTGGGCGAAGACGAGCGCCTTGCGCGCGAAGGGTGAGTGGGTCTGATAGTAGAGGATCATTGTCGTCCCAGGATTTGAAGAGGCGTTCGCCTGATCCATCTGTTCTAGCCTGCGAGCCGAGAGAATTGCGCTCTGATTGGGCGCGGTCGACGCAAGTTCGTTTCACGCCTCTCGTCCAACTGCGGCTGCGTGGACTGTCCAGGGCCGGTCGGCCAAAAAAATCTGCCGGCCATGTAGGAACGCCGGCACCTCATCCGTCCTTTGGCTCGCAAGGCCAAACGCAAAGAGGAACAACAGATGACCGATCAGACCCCCGTTCAGCCCGCGGCCAAAGTGCTCGGCGGATTGACCCCCTATCTGCAGCTGGATGGCGCCTTCAAGGCTGCCGAATTCTACAAGAAGGCCTTTGGTGCCGAGCAGGTCTTTGCCTATCCGGCGGACGAAAAAGGCCGCACCATGCACATCCACCTCCACATCAACGGCTCGACGCTGATGCTCTCCGACTTCTATCCCGAAAACGGCATGCCTGCCGTCAAGCCGCAAGGTTACACCATGCAGCTTCACCTCGGCAGCGACGACATCGAAGCCTGGTGGAAGCGCGCCGTCGATGCCGGCTGCGAAGTCGCCGTGCCGCTCCAGATCATGTTCTGGGGTGACCAGTGGGGCAATATGCGCGACCCGTTCGGCGTCGAATGGGCGATGAATGCGCCGGTCAAGAAAGCCTGATTTATCGCCAATGGCGAAGTCCCTCACCGGCTGGCGTCGGTGAGGGATTGTGAACTTCCAGGAGGAGACCCACAATGTCCTATGTCGATGGCTTCGTGCTTGCCGTGCCCAAGGCAAATCTCGATAACTACAAGAGGCTGGCCAACCTCGCAGGCCCTATATGGATGGAACACGGCGCGCTCGCCTATGTCGAATGCATCGGCGACGACGTGCCCTATGGCGAGGTCACTTCGTTCCCGCGCGCCGTGCAGGCCAAGGACGACGAGATCGTCGTCTTCGCCTGGGCCGTCTATGAGTCGCGGGAGAGCCGCGATGCCGTCATGGCCAAAGTGATGGCAGATCCGCGCCTGAAGGCCGATTGGGCGGACATGCCGTTCGACGGGAAGCGCATGATCTTCGGTGGCTTCAAGCCATTCATAGAGCTTTGAGCAGCCGGTAGCAGATTGGCAGAAGCCCCTCAGCTTCGTCATCCTAGGACGAAGCAGGAGCGAAGCTCCGTCGCGAAGGCCTTAGGATGACGACGCGGGTGCTTAGGCCAATCTCTAAGGCCACGATCAGCTAGAGAGCGTTGCGCTAATCCAGCCTGTCCAGAAGCGGCTTCAGCCGGTCACCATAGCGCTTCCATAGATCGACCGACCCCTGATACATCGGCTGGCGCACCTGTGCGGCTGAAGCCGTGCGCACCGGTCGGTCGGTCTCGTGGAACGATAGTGCCGCGTCGTCCCAGGGCAGGCCGAGATGGGCGATCAATGCCCGCGTCTGGCCTTCCTGGTCGGCGACAAAATCCTCGTAGCGTACATCGTGCACGACGCCTGGCAGCACCGTGTGCCAATGCTTCATGATGTCGGTGTAGAGATTGTGGAAGTCGGCGAGCTCGCCGAGATCGTAGCCATAGCGATGGCTGTCGCCGCGGAAATGCACCTTGTAGATCGACAGGCAGGTGGCCGCCGCATCGCGCGCGCAGTGGATGATCCTGGCCTTCGGCATCATCATGTGGATGAAGCCGACAAGCAGGAAGTTGCCCGGCATTTTGTCGGTGACGTGGCGCATGTTCGGATAGCGGGCATGGAGCATGTCGAGATAGGCTTGGCCTGCCTCGGCAAAATCCGAATCGCCCGTATCCGATACGCCCCATGGGAAGCCACCCGGCATGGTCGCCGGGAACTGCCTGCCGACCGCCTTCTTCAATATGCTGAGCTCGCCTGCGCCATAGACCTGCGGATGGCTGGCGATGATCTGCTCGACCAGCGTCGTGCCCGAACGCGGCATGCCGACAATGAAGATCGGCGTGTCGTCGCTGATTGAGCTGGGCCTGTGCTTCTCGAAGAAGCCGGCATCGAAGGTGGCCTTCATCGCCTCGAACTCGGCCCGCGTCCTGGCCTGGTCGTAGTCGATGCCTTTGCGGCGGATCGCATTGCCCTCGGCGAAATAGTCGAAGGCCCGGCCATAATCCCTGAGATCGTCATTCGCCTTGCCGAGTCCGAAGGACAGTTGCATGCGCGCCAGGCTGTCCTGCGGCGCCTTGGCATGCTGGGCTTCCATGCCCCCAAGCTCGCTGTCGCGCTCCTTCTGGCGCTTGACCTGCGTCAGCATCAGCCAGGCTGTGGCCATGGCGGGGTTGATCGCCAACGCCTGCCGGAACAGGTCGGCCGCCTCGTCGAGCTTGCCCTTTTCCATCAACCCGACGCCGAGCCCGTGCAGCAGGTCGGCATCCTTGGGTCGGATCGCCAGCGCTTCGCGGAAGGCAGCCAGCGCCTCATCCAGCCGCCCGGCTTCCTGCAGGGTTTCGGCAAGCCCGATGCGGGCGCGCACATGAAATGGGTTGCGTGCAACCGTGCCGCGATAAATCTCTTCGGCCTCTTCGAACTGGCCGACCTGTTTCAGCGATGAGCCGAGATTGTCGCGCGCCGCGAGTTGGTCCGGCCGCAGATCCACTGCGCCGCGGAAGAAATCGATGGCCGCAGCAGGGCGGCCGAGGTCGCGCATCACCGTACCGAAATTGTTGAGGAAATCGGGATTCGTCGGCTGCAGGCTCACCGACCGTTCGATGAGATCCAGCCCTTCTTCGCTGCGCCCGGTCTGGTGAAGCAGCAGTCCCAGGAAATGCGCCGCGGCCGCGTGCTTGGGCTGACGCGCCAGCACCTGCCGGTAGATCGTCTCAGCCTCTTGCCGGCGCCCGGCCTGATGCAGTTGCAACGCCTGCTGCACATACTGGTCGAGGCCCAGCGGCGGCTGTCCGCCTGCGCCAGACCTGGCTCCCGCACCCGCCGCTCGTCTTTGATCTCTGTTGATGGGAAACCTACCGTGTTTTATCCGCCTGTGGCGATCTAGGCCATCGGCGCCGCAGGTTCAAGGCTTCGCTTGCTGTCTCGTCCTTTCGTCGGTGCGGAAAGATCAAATCAGCACACCGCGATCCGGCCCCAGCAAATCTGGCTCGAGGCCACGGAGCGCGCGTTCATCGATATCAACTCGGCCCGCTCAACGCTCGTTCGTGCCCGCGAACTTGGCCACGCAGTGGCAATCGACGACTTCGGCACCGGCTACTCCAGCCTGTCCTATCTCGAGGGGCTGCCGCTCGATGCGCTCCTAATCGACAAATCGTTCATCGATACGATCAGCACGAATTCCGCCACCAATTCCGTCACCGCGCATATCATCGACATGGCCAAGACACTAAAGCTGAAGATCGTTGCCGAAGGCGGGGAAACGCAGGCGCTGGCCGACCACCTCGCGGCACGCGACGTCGACTACGGCCAGGGCCGGCTGTTTGCCAGACCCATGCCCGCGTCCGAGTTCATCGCCGACTGTGTTCATCGCCGACTGTCGCCAGGTGAGCCGACGGCTTGATGCTTGTCGTCCTCAACGAGGCGCAGCGTTCTCAGCACGGCCCGTCGCCAACGACGCGATAGTCCGCGGCACGGGCTTCGCAGGAATTGGGGAAGGTGCGCATCTCGCCATGCCGGCGCGCGCACACCGGCGCATATTCGCGGGTGCAGAACGTCTGCTCTTCACCACCGCCGCCGCCGCCACCGCCGCCACCGTCGCGGCACGGACCGTCGCGCACGATGCGGTAGCCGGCCCGGTCGGCAAGACAGGCATTGGCGAAGGTCTGGCGATCGCCGCCGCGCCGCGCACAGACCGGCTCGTACTGCTTGCTGCAATATTGCGGTTCCGGCCGGGGCGGACGCGGACGCGGCCCTGGTCCGTCATCGACGACGACGGTGCAGGCGGCAAGAAGTGCCGACAGCAACAGGATGACAAAACCCTGCCGCGAAAAGATTGCCGCCAGATATTTCATGATGATCTCCCACGATCGCGTCCCCGGTTGCCGATCCTCGCCATTCCCTTGCCAAATGCAACCCCCGTTTGCAGCCCTTTCAGTCGGAAACGCGCTGGGGCTGTAGGCGGCGTCGACCTCCTCGGCCACCTCGACATCTGGCCCATTCGTGGCCCGGTTCTGGCCGATGACCCGGCCGGCAAGCAAGCCTATGCCGAGCCCATCGATGCTCAGGTCAGTCGATTGATGCGTCGGGACGCGCCAGTACGGCGGCCCGCGGCGGTATCTTGCAACCATCACGTTTCCGTGCGATAAATTCCGTGTTCGGGCATTTGCGACCCGGAGAGCGGAACGTTTTGGACGACCTTTCCCCGATACTGTGAATCTCTGACGGCCCCGTTTTCGGCGGGGGGTTTGACCATGCGCCAATGCATGACTGCCGAAGCAACCACCGGGAACTGCCCTTTGCGCCAGGCGGCGGGCGGGACCACCAAAGACTGAACGGGTGAAGGAGTT
Organism: Mesorhizobium sp. M7A.F.Ca.AU.002.02.1.1; assembly: GCF_003998535.1. Taxonomy (NCBI): domain Bacteria; kingdom Pseudomonadati; phylum Pseudomonadota; class Alphaproteobacteria; order Hyphomicrobiales; family Phyllobacteriaceae; genus Mesorhizobium; species Mesorhizobium sp. M7A.F.Ca.AU.002.02.1.1. Next base: position 10,646 of record NZ_RZPB01000111.1, read on the forward strand.
TCCCCAATGGCCCAGACCGGCACCGTTAAATTCTTCAACGCGACCAAAGGCTTCGGTTTCATCACGCCCGATGGTGGCGCCAAGGATGTGTTCGTCCATATCTCCGCGATCGAAGCTTCCGGCTTGCGCACGCTCGTTGATGGCCAGAAGGTCACCTTCGACGTCGAGCCGGACCGCATGGGCAAGGGCCCCAAGGCCGTCAACCTCCGCGCAGCCTGAGCCATCGGCGCGCCGCATGTCACTTAGACGTGCGACGGAGGCTCCATGCCTGCACCTGGCCTGGAGAGGGATCTGAATTTTGAAAGGCGCGGCGATCTTCGTCGCGCCTTTTCCTTATCGAAGGCGCGGGCCAGTGATGTCGCCCAAGCGGCCGGGTTCTGGGCAACGACTTGCATAAAAACAAAGACCCGAAGCATGCCGCAACGTGCTTTAGACGCCCGCAAAACTTTCTCTTGCCGATGACGCTAAAATAAAGGACAAATTTCCACTCGGGCATTTGCCGGCCCGAGACTGGAGTTTATGGGACAAAGGAGCTTCCCATGCCGCAGACCGGCACCGTCAAATTCTTCAATCATGCCAAGGGCTTCGGCTTCATCACGCCCGATGATGGCGCGAAGGATGTTTTCGTCCATATTTCAGCTGTGCAGGCGTCCGGTCTTCCCGGCCTCGAGGATGGGCAGAAAGTGTCGTTCGATACCGAGCCGGATAAGCGCGGCAAGGGTCCCAAGGCCGTCAACCTGTCGGTCGGCTGAGCCGGCTTCGAACCGGCGCTCCCGGGCAGATCGCTCCCTTGAGAGCCTGTGATTTTTGACGTCCGTTTTGAATAAACACGTTAAAATCCGTTCAGCCCCCGTTCAGCCACGGTCGCATATTAGTCTTCGGTAAAGCCGGACCGCATCCCCGAAACTGCACGGGCCGGAACGAAGGAGACCGACATGAACCGAATTTTCAAAACCGCCGTCCTGGCCGCTGCCGTGGCCGCCACCACGCTCACGGCCTTGCCCGCCGCCAATGCGCGCGACTGGCGCCGTCATCATGGCCATCATGGCAATGGCGATGCCATTGCCGCCGGCGTGCTCGGCCGCGCGGCCGGGGCGCTGATCGGTGGCGCATTGGCCAATGACCGCCCGCCGCCCGACGCTGACCGCTACTACGATGACGGTTACTACGATCGTGACGTCGTGGTGCGCCCGGCCCCGGTCCGCCGCTATTATGCGGAGCCGCGGGTGGTCTACGCCAATCGTTATGCCGAACCGTGGACG
>NZ_RZPB01001120.1:0-1467 GCF_003998535.1 Mesorhizobium sp. M7A.F.Ca.AU.002.02.1.1
CATCGATCTTGGCAGCGACGGCCAAATCGGAAGAGCGTTCGTGGAGCATGGTTCCCCCTAGCCTCATAAGGCTGGCAGTCTCCATTCCATGTCGTTGCTCCGGCAAGCTGTCCGATCGGCTACACACCGCTACGGGCGCATGGCCATCTAATACTTGCGGATGTGGTCCGTCACCGGGATACTCCGAAAGCCTGTGTCCGGCGGTAGGCCAGGCTCCTCCCGTCTCCTTTTATGCAGGCTGTGTCGGTCCACTCGTCGGTCTAGGTTTCGGCGGAACCGAAGCTGGATCGAGCATGAGACTCATAGTGATCATCCCGACGCTTGGCCGCAGCGGACAGGTCGGGCGTTTGCTTGGATATTTGGGCGGCCAGACGAGGCTTCCTGATGAGGTCATAGTGTCGGCGCCCGACGCCTCGCATGTCGACCTGCCGGAAAGCTGTCCTTTCCAGGTGTCACTCGTTTTCGGACCGAAAGGACTGGCTGCCCAGCGGAACAGGGCTCTCGTACCTTCCCTGGGGCGCTTCGACATCATCACATTCTTCGACGATGATTTCGTTCCGTCCGCCGAATATCTGCAGCAGGTCGAGAAAGCTTTCGTGGAAAATGACGGATGGGCGGTGGTGATGGGCACGGTCGTCAGGGACGGTGCCACGAATGCTGGCCTCACCTGGGAAAATGCCGAAGCCGCCTTGCGGGAAAACGAGGGCAAAAAACATGATGGACCGCCGGTGGTCGACCATGTCGGAGCATACGGATGCAACATGTCCTTGCGTTCCTCGCTTGTGGGCGACTTGCGCTTCGACGAGCGCCTCGTCTTGTACGGCTGGCAGGAAGACATCGACTTCACCAGCCAAATGAGATCCAAAGGCCGCGTGGTCTGCGTGACCGCGATCACGGGCGTCCATCTCGGTATCAAGACAGGGCGGGTCAGCGGCGAGCGGTTCGGCTACTCCCAGGTTGCGAATGCGATCTATCTGATCAGGAAGGGCTCCGTTCCGGCCTCTTTCGCTCTTCCGCTGATGTTCAGGAATATCGCCGCGAATCTCGCAAAGAGCCTGCGGCCTGAGCCGTATATCGATCGCAGGGGCAGGCTCAGGGGTAACATGCTGGCGATCCGGCACATCGCCATGGGACGAATCGAACCCGAATACATCCTGAAAATCTGAAGGTGGGAAGACAATGCGGAAATGGCTTGTGACAGTGGCGGCGGCTTCATTGGCGGCGGCTGCCTGCCCCTTGCCGACGGTGGCTGCCGAGTACCTCCTCGGACCTCAGGACAAGGTCAGGCTCAAGGTCTACGAATGGCGCGCATCACGCGACGTGATCTTCGAATGGACGGCTCTCAACGACAGTTTCGTCGTCGGTGCCGACGGCACGCTCTTCCTTCCATTTGTCGGCCAGATACGCGCGCAGGGCACCGCCCCCGGCGACCTCGCCCGCGCGATCGGCGACCGCCTGATGCAGCAC
>NZ_RZPB01001121.1:0-1464 GCF_003998535.1 Mesorhizobium sp. M7A.F.Ca.AU.002.02.1.1
CATCAACACCATGCAGGATTTTCGTGTCCGCAAGGCAATCCAGTTGATGAGAGCCAATGTCTGCGAGCGCATCTGCTTCGACGACGTGGCGCGCAGCGTCGGCCTGTCGCGACCGCATTTCTTCGCTTTGTTCAAGGAACAGACCAATCTGACGCCCAATGTCTACTGGAACACGCTGCGCATGGAGGAAGCGGTGCGGCAGCTGCAATGGTCGCAGGAACCGCTGATCTCCGTCGCCTGCAATCTCGGCTTCACCACGCAGGGCAATTTCTCGCGCTTTTTCCGCGACCATGTCGGCGTGCCGCCGACGCTCTACCGCGAGGCCGCGCGGGCGATCGCCTGAACCAGCCGCCCTTTTTCAGACTCCCCGCCCTTTTTCAGACTCCTTGATAGGCGCTCAAGACGCATTGATAAGCGTCGCTGAAATGGCCGCCCTACCCTTGCACCGGATCGCTTTTGCAAGGGAACATTTTGAATGGCCAAAGTCACCATCTCCAGCGTCATCGACGCGCCGGTCGAAAAGGTCTGGGCGCGCATACGCGACTTCAACGGGCTGCCGGGCTGGCATCCGCGCATGGTGGAAAGCCACATTGAAGACGGCAAGGATGCCACCACAATCGGCTGCGTGCGCAATTTCCAGCTCGCCAGCGGCGCCCGCCTACGCGAAAAGCTGCTCGACTTCTCCGATCAGAATTTCCTGGTCAGCTACTCCATCCTCGAGACGCCGCAGCCGCTGACCAACCACAAGGCGACCCTGCAGCTGCGGCGCGTCACCGATGGCGACCGCACCTACGCCGAATGGACCGCTAGCTTCGACGCCGCGCCTGAGGAGGCAGACAAGCTGGCCGAGGGCATGGGCGCCAATGTCTTTCAGGGCGGCTTCGACGCCCTGAAAAGCCATTTCGCCGGCCAGAGCTGACAGGAGCCAGACCATGGCGCTGGCACTGCAGACTTTTGCAACGGTGAAAGACGCGAACGCGGCACTGAAGGCGGCCGGCACCCGCTATCTCGGTGGCGGCACGCTGGTCGTCCGCGCGGCCAATGAAGGCGACGTTTCGGTTTCCGGCCTTATCAGGTCGACCGAGCCGTCCCTGTCCACCATCGCCGTTGCCGGCGATAAAGTCTGCATCGGCGCTTCGGTGACCATGGCGGCGATCGCCGGCCATCCGGGGCTCGGCACGCTCGCCAAGGCCGCCCGTGCCGTCGGAGGCCCGGCCATCCGCAACATGGCGACCGTCGGCGGCAATCTTTTTGCCCCGAGCCCGTATGGCGATTTCGCTGTTGCCCTGCTGGCGCTCGATGCGACGGTCAGCACCGATGACGGTGAAACGCCGATCGAGACTTTTCTGGCCAATCGGGGCGGCAGCCGCGTCGTCGTCACTTCCGTGAGCTTCACGCTTCCGAAGGCCGACAGTTTCCGCTTCCTGAAAGTGTCGAGGGTCAAGCCCAAGGGCGTCTCCGTGC
>NZ_RZPB01001122.1:0-1463 GCF_003998535.1 Mesorhizobium sp. M7A.F.Ca.AU.002.02.1.1
TCGCCGCCACCGCGACAGGTGTCGTTGCCGGGGCGGTGGCAGGCGGTGCGGTCGGAGGCATTGTCGGCGCTCTGACGGAGTCCGGCGTGCCCGAGAACGATGCCCACGTGTATGCGGAGGGCGTACGCCGCGGCGGCACGTTGGTCACGGCCAGGGTGGACGATGAACTCATTGCAAATGCCGAGGAAATTCTGGGGCAATCCAGATCGGTCGATCTTGCCGAACGCCGCAGGGCTTACGAGGCTGGCGGCTGGACCGGCTTCGATGCCAATGCCGGCGAATATATCCCTGACGAGACCGATCGCGACAGCGCTCGGGCGATCAATCGGCCTTGAACGAGGAGGTGTGGTCGCACGTACCGAACGACGAGGTTTCACGAAGTGCTACGGAGCGTGTGGGACAGATGTTCGAGTTGCCCGGCTTCAAGATCTCCGTGAGCAAGGCATGAAGCTTCCCGGCTGTCCGGCGCGTTAAGTGATCTCAGTTGAATCCCCGACCGTTCAAGCGAACTGGCTGGCTGTCGGGTTGGCGTGCTGCACGAAAAGTACTCAGCGATCAAGGTGCGGTGTTGGTATGGTGGTGCGCTGGCGGGCTCTGGTCACGCTGAGCCGCACGTCTGCCGCCTGGCTCATATCGGGCGTGCGCCTGTTCGATCTCACAACTCGATTCTAGTGACTGTGGCTCCCCTTATGTTCGACTATTAACTGTTCGGCCAAGTTGGGCGTTGACGCTTCCTCTCTATAAGAGTTAATAATCTCCTAATATAAGAAGCATCTAAAGTTCGTGGTCGAAAGCCACGAGTTTGACGATGTAGGTTGGGTAGGGAACGTAGCGTGACGACCAGTCGTCGCGTCCAGCAGCATCGGGTCAATATCCGTCCGTGAATGGCCAGCTTGAGGCGGCTGTTCCAGGCGCGGCGGTGTGCCTGGATGAGGGCGAAAATTCATGCCTGCCTGGATTCGCGCGGTTTTTCTTCGGCTGGAAGCAGCCGGTCGTTCAGTACTGTCGATAAAACAGAAAAACAGATGAGGCGTCTGTTCTTAAAAGGGGGGTTGAAAAATGGCTACTCAGGTCACCGGTGCCGGCGGCACCACGACGTCTTTCTCCAACACGCCGCAGGCGAAGGATGACCTGTTTACCTATGATAGTTTCCAATCCGTCTTCCTGAACGTGATGGCCAACGATCTCGGCGGGAATGCCAAGACCCTCTGGTCAGTCGACAATGGCATCAACAACACAGGCGCAATGAATGGATACACCGCCGCTGATTTGTTGACCCAAGACTTAGCACGCACTGAATCCCCCACCTCCGAGACAAGTTATAACGGCGCGAAGATCTGGATTACGTCCGACGGACTCGTGGGATACGACGCGACTACCTTGTCAGCGGCGTTCAAGGCACAGTTACAGGGCTTGAATGCGGGACAGTACCTGACTGACAGCTTCATCTACTCGGTCCGGCT
>NZ_RZPB01001123.1:0-1460 GCF_003998535.1 Mesorhizobium sp. M7A.F.Ca.AU.002.02.1.1
ACGCGGCGCCGTGGTGCTCGAATTCGGCGATCACCAGTCGTCGGCGACCAAGCCGTTCGTCGAGGCGATCGCCGGGGACGACGCCTTGGCGACCCCTGGCTCGCTTGCCTATCGCACTTTCTACACGCTCACCACCTTCAACCATCCTTTGCGCCATCCGATGCCTGACCTGGCCCCGCTCGACATCGGCTTCCTCAGCGCAAGCCTGCTCGACGCCGCCGGCCTGCCGATGTCGCCTGTCATGGCCGATCTCGTGCGCCTGCGCGACCATTGCGGCGGCAGGTTCCATGGTTGTCAGGATCGTGCGGAGGTCGATGCGCATCTGCGCCGGCGCGTCGATACAGGCCTGCTGCATCTGTTCCCGGAAGCGGTGCCGCTGCATGGGCTGGCGCCGCTCCAATCGGTGGATGCCCGTTAAATCAGTCTATCGTATCCGGCCCCAGCGTCGCCACGGTCTTCAGCGCACCGTCCAGCATGTCGCCCTTCTCGTCCTTCAGCGCGATCTCGCGCAGGCGGCGGATCCAGTCGGCGGCGTCGGTGCGGCCCTTGACCATGTCGAGCGCGGACAGCACCCGGTCGAATTTCGACTGCGCCCGGACATGGGTGTCGCTGTAGCCCTTGATCAGCCGGCGGCAGTTGAGGATTTCGACGGCCAGTGCGTAATCCTGGGGCACATGGTCGAGCGCCAGCGCGTACCAGCCATCGAGATGAGCGACCTCGACCTTGTGGCGCAGCAGGCTGCGGCGCCAGCGACGCAGGCCGCCGATGAACCACAGAGCGGCAAAGCCGGCAAAACTGTCGGTGCGGATGCGGCGGCCATGATTGATGCGACGATCGAGAAAGGCGGCGAGCTTCGGCCGGTTTTCGATGTAGCTGCCCAGACCCGCCGGCAGCGTGCCGCAGAACTCCTCGATGCGCGGATGGAAATATTCGGTCACCTGCAGGATCGAGCCATCCTTGACGCCGACCTCGCGGCGCACGCGTTTGTCGCGCGTCGAACGTGTCTTGAGATCGGCGACGCGGATCATGTCGTCGTAGCACAGCGCGTTGGCCAGATGCTTGGCGGCAGCGATGGACAAGCCGTAGCCCTGAATCGGCCCGTCCAGCGCGACGGCCTTGTCCAACCGGTCGAGATAGTCGCGCCCATAGGCGATGTCCTGATAGTCGACGACCTTTCTCAAGCCTCGAAGCGCCATATCGCGCACGGCCACCGGCAACAGATCGATGCGGGCAGCCAAGGCCTGCCAGCCTTGCAGCAGGTTTCGCGGGCCACTCACCTGTCCGGCGCCCAGGGCAGATTCGACGATCGCTGGCTCGGCCGGCCTAGGCGCCGGTGCTGCCGTGCCGCGCGCACGATCAAACGCGGCACCGAAGGCAGCAAGGCTGGCCTTGACGCCCCGACCACCCGCGCCGATCGCCTGCTCGTAGCTTTCGCGCCCACGCCAGCGCTCAGGATGGTG
>NZ_RZPB01001124.1:0-1459 GCF_003998535.1 Mesorhizobium sp. M7A.F.Ca.AU.002.02.1.1
GGTCCTCACCGACAGGGACGTGGGTGGCACGGTAGAGCAGGATGTCGGCAGCCATCAGCGAGGGATAGGCGAGCAGGCCGAGCGAGGCATTCTCGCGGTCCTTGCCGGCCTTGTCCTTGAACTGCGTCATGCGGTTCATCCAGCCGATGCGCGCCACGCAATTGAAGATCCAGGCAAGCTCGGCGTGCTGCATGACCCGTGACTGGTTGAAGACGATGTGCTTCTTCGGATCGATGCCGGAGGCCAGGAACGCCGCAGTGATCGACCGCGTCTGGTCGGCCAGGTCTTCATAAACGAGTTGGGCTGTCAGCGAATGCAGGTCGACGACGCAATAGATGCAATCGGAGGTGTCCTGCAGGGCAACGAATTTCTTGATGGCGCCGAGATAATTGCCGAGATGCAGATTGCCGGTCGGCTGGACACCGGAAAAGACGAGTGGCTTGAAGGCGGTCATGATTGTCCTCATGGCTTGTGGAGGGCCGTATAAGCGTGATTCCGAAAAGTTGCAGACTTTTCGGAGCCAATCACGCGGCTGGAAACCGCGCGCGGCGAAAGTCTTGCGACGGCGCGCTTATGGACGAAGACGGCGCTGCGATCAAGACGGCGCTGCGAGCGTGTCGGGCGCTACTCGTCCAGGTCGGTCTTTGCGATCGGTGGCGCCGACTTGCCAGATCCCCGCTTGACGTTGCGACGGATCATGCCGAAATCGGCGCCGCCGGTGGCAAACGCCGTGATGAAGTACAGCAGCGCCCCACCCGCGACCAGCGACAGCAGCGTCGTCGCCTTGACCACCAGCGGCGAGCCGGGCCCGAGCCTGACGGCGAACCAATGCTCGGCAAAATAGAGCGCTGCCCCCATCACGATAGCCGACAGCACCAGACGTGGAATGCGCTTCATCAGCGGCACGTCGCGGCCCCAGTGGCCGCGCCGGATCAGGACGCCGAGCAGCATCACCGCGTTGACCCAGCCGGCGACGGCCGAGGCCACCGCGATGCCGGGCGCGCCCATCCGTGGAAACAGCGTCAGCGCCGTGGTGACGTTCACCGCCACCGAGATGGCGGCAAAGATCATCGGAGTACGCGTGTCCTCTCGGGCGAAATAGCCCGGCGTGAATGCCTTGATCAGCACGAAGGCCGGGAGGCCGAGGCCGAAGATCGCCAGGATCGCCGCCACCGTTGGCGTCGAGCCGTTGGCGGCGAACGCGCCGCGCTCATAGACCAGCCGTACGATCGGCTCCGACATCACCCAGAGTGCGGCGGCTGCCGGCAGCGTCAGGAACAGTGTGAACTCGACCGAGCGGTTTTGCAGATTGGCCGCCTCGATCAGATTGCCCGACTTCAGCGCGCGCGACAGTTCGGGCAACAGCACGATGGCGACCGCGACACCGACCACGCCGAGCGGCAACTGGTAGATGCGGTCGGCATAGGCGAGCGAGGACACCGCGCTGTTCTGCGCCGAG
>NZ_RZPB01001125.1:0-1459 GCF_003998535.1 Mesorhizobium sp. M7A.F.Ca.AU.002.02.1.1
ACATATGGGCCGAAGCCAGCAATGGATATTTTCCGCCTGGCACATAGCATCCGACGGACTGAACGGGGATGTTCTTGTGCCCAAGAACAACGCCCGGCAGGGTTTCGATCTCGATATCGCGCAACGCTTCGCGCTGATGCTGCGCGAAGTTGCGAACCTGTTCCTGCGCGAAGCGGATGTCGCTCAGGTTCTGTTCGGACAGTTCCGCAAGGCAGGCGCGTATTTCCGCATCGGTCAGGCGAAAATCCTTGCGGTCCCATTTGTCGAAGCGGATCGAAAGCTCGCGCACCGCAACATCGCCACGCGCACGGACATCGGCGATGATGCCCTCTACAGTGGCTCTGACGGTGGCCTGATCGGCTGCCACGGCGCTCGGATCGCGCCCCTCTTTGAGTTTGCGGATCACTTGGTCGCCCCTTCCGTCGTCCTGCCTTCGAAGTAGCTGTCGAGATCGAGCGCCAGTTTGATGATGCTCGAATAGTCCTCGCCGGCATGTCCATTCTGGCAATGGATGGCGAAGAGCTCTGTTGCCAGATTTCCCATCGCTGCCAGGACTTTCGAGCTGTTCGCCAGTTCCTTGGCGAGCCGCATGTCCTTCAACTGGAAATCCGAGCGGAAACCGCCGGCAAAACCGTTGGCAGAGGGCACATTCTCCATCAGGCCCGGGAATGGGTGATAGCGCTCGAGCGCGTAGTTGTTGCCCGAGGAGTTGCGCATCACATCGCTTAGGATTGCTGGGTCGAGACCATTGGCGACACCGAGTGCCAGCGCCTCGACAGTTCCCGCCATGCATATTCCGGACAGAATGTTGTTGCAGAGCTTCGCCGTGTGGCCCGCTCCCGAAGCCCCGACATGATAGATGCGCTGTCCCATTGCTTCCAGCAGAGGGCGGGCATGCTCGACATCCGTGGCCTCGCCGCCGACCATGAAAGTCAAAGTGCCGGAATGGGCGCGCGGCGTCCCGCCTGAAACCGGTGCATCGATCATGCGCCGGCCGGCGGCGCGGGCGGCAGCGGCGATTTCCACGGTGACGGTCGATGAAATCGTGCTGCTATCCATCAAGAGCGCACCCTTGCGGGATGCCGCGATGACACCCGACGCTCCAAGATAGGCGTCGCGGACATTGTCTCCGGTCGGAAGCATGGTGATAACCACATCGGCCGATGAAGCCGCCTCGGCGGCGGAGGTGGCACGTTTCACGCCCTGCTTCTCAGCCGCGTCCTGTGCGGCCGAAGACGGGTCGAAGCCAATGACTGGAAAGCCGGCTTGGACCAGATTGCGGGTCATTGGTTGACCCATATTGCCAAGGCCAAGGAAAGCGACGGTTTTCACTTGAGCATTCTCCCGGTCAGGCAGCCGACGTGTTGACGATGACGGTCTTCGACCAGGTGAAATGCTGGATCATGCTCGCCAGCGAGAGTTCACGCCCCATGCCGCTCATTTTCGTCCCCCCATATTC
>NZ_RZPB01001126.1:0-1455 GCF_003998535.1 Mesorhizobium sp. M7A.F.Ca.AU.002.02.1.1
GCTCGAACGCGGCTCAACAGGCAGGAAAAGCAGCCGATTTGGCCGGCCGCGCAGTTGCATTGACAACTTTACCGACTATATTCCGGCCAAATTTCAAGGGGCCGCCAGATTGGCGGCTGTTTTCAAAATTCAGGAGTACCTCGATGTTCGTGACACCGGCATACGCCCAAGGCGTCGGCGCTTCTCCCGACATGTTCATCAGCATTTTGCCGTTTGTCCTGATTTTCGTGATCATGTATTTTCTGATCATCCGGCCGCAGCGCACGCAGCTGAAGAAGCGTGGCGAGATGCTGGCCGCGGTCCGTCGCGGCGACACGGTCGTCACCGGCGGCGGCTTCGTCGGCAAGGTGACCAAGGTGATCGACGACAACGAGCTCGAGGTCGACCTCGGCAATGGCTTGAAGGTGACGGCGCTGCGCTCGACGATCGCCGATGTGCGCGTCAAGGGCGAGCCGGTGGCCAACCAGAACGCCAAGAAATAATCCAATTTTAGGCGGAGCGATCCGCGGACACGCTCTGACGGACGACGCCATATGTTGTATTTCTCGCGCTTCAAGATGATCCTGATCTGGGTGGCCGTGGCCATCACGGTGATCCTCGCCGCGCCCAACCTGTTCTCCGCCAGCACGCTGGCGCAACTGCCCAACTGGGTGCCGAAGCGGCAGATGACGCTCGGCCTCGACCTGCAGGGTGGTTCGCACATCTTGCTGGAAATGAACCAGAACGATCTGATCAAGGACCGGCTGGAGACGACGCGCGACGAAATCCGCACGCTGCTGCACGACGCCAAGATTGGCTATACCGGCCTTGCCGGCACGGGGCGGACCCTGCAGGTTCGCATTACCGATCCCGCCCAGATCGATGCCGCCAAGACGGCGCTGAAGACGCTGACCGATCCGGTCGCCGCCGGCCTGTTCACCGGCGGTTCCGTGCAGGAAATGACGCTCGACGATTCCGAGCCCGGCCTGCTCAAGTTCAACGTCACCGATGCCGGCATCAAATACCGCACGTCGACCGCGCTGACGCAGTCGATCGAGGTGGTCGAACGCCGCGTCAACGAACTCGGCACGACCGAACCCATCGTGCAGCGGCAGGGCGACGACCGTATCCTTGTCCAGGTGCCGGGTCTTCAGGACCCGCAAAGGCTGAAGGAAATCCTCGGCCAGACCGCCAAGCTGACCTTCCAGATGGTCGACCAGTCGATGCCGGTGCAGGACGCGCTCAACGGCCGTCCGCCTGCCGGCTCGTCGGTGCTGTATTCGCAGGACGATCCGCCGGTTCCGTATCTGATCGAGAACCGCGTCATCGTCTCGGGCGAAAACCTCGTCGATGCGCAGGCGACCTACAATTCGCAGAACAACGAGCCGGTGGTGTCGTTCCGCTTCGATTCGAAGGGGGCGGCGCGCTTCGGCCAGGCCACGGCGCAAAATGTCGGCAAGCTGTTCGCCATCATCC
>NZ_RZPB01001127.1:0-1433 GCF_003998535.1 Mesorhizobium sp. M7A.F.Ca.AU.002.02.1.1
GCCAAGGGCGGCATCCACAGCCTCACCAAGTCGATGGCGCGTGAACTGGCGCAGCACAATATCCGCGTCAACGCGATAGCCCCCGGCACGATCGACACGGACATCTTTGGCGACAAGCTGACCGAAGACAAGCGGCGCGACATCGTCGTGAACATCCCGCTGGGCCGGCTCGGGACGGCTGACGATATCGCAAAAGCCTGCCTGTTCCTGGTCTCGGACCTGTCCGACTACGTGACGGGACTCATTCTCGACGTGAACGGCGGCCGATTCATGCACTGAAAAGACAGTCCGCACGGGCCTGCGGATCGATGCAACGACGAACATTGGAGGCGACGCATGCTTACGATCAATTCCGGACAAGACGAGGCTCCGCTTTCGGGTGGGGCGGTGCTTCTAACGTTTCGTCGCGAATTTCCAGCGCCTTCTTCAGGGATCGAAGGCGTGCATCGTCCCACCTGCTCGATATGGGACACCCCCCGCGAGTACCAGCCCGATGCGTTGTTGAAGTCAGGGATCAAGGATGAAGCGGTTGCCTCCTACCTGTCAGACACCCGTCCGCTCTATGACGCCGCCAAGCGTTGCGTTGGCCAGCTTTCGGGAATCCTGCTTCTGCTCCAGACCGACAGCCTCGACCGCAACCGCAACGATCTCTTGCTGGCGTCGGTGACAAGGCAGTTGCGCGAGGCAACCGACCGGCTTGGTGCGGTGAAGGCGCCGCCGACAGCGGCCCGCCACCAAGCCGCGCTCGCCGATCTGCTAGTGCTTCTCGGCCGGATACTCTCGCGGCTTGATCGTCTTGCCGATCTCATTGATCCGGCAAGTCCCGATCTCGATGCCGTCGTTGACGCGCTTTTTTCCGCGCAGCGGTCGCTGCGGATGGTTTCGGAACCTTCCGCCGGACTGACCCCCGTGGATTTCACGGCGGCCTGCTGCAACTGCCGACCCGCGAAAAATTAATCGTCTGGATCAAGGGAGGAAACCGGTGTCACTCTATTCGATCTACGTCCTCGAATACGGCTACGTACCCGAATACCACAAGAGCGGCGTCATCTACGGCGCTCACAATGAAGGCTATGTCAAGCTGCCCTACTGCTACGCCGTCATCAAGGGAGACGGTTGGGCCGCGATGGTCGACGTCGGTTACAACGACCGCGACTACGGGAACTATCTTGGCACGCTGTTCAATGTCCAGAACTGGCGCGGACCGCGCGAGGTTCTTGCCGAAATCGGATTGACGCCGGAAGACATCAACGCGGTCTTTATCACGCACGCGCATTTCGATCATTTCGGCAATGTCGATGCATTTCCCAATGCCACCTTCTACGTCCAGAAGAAGGAGCTGCAGGAATGGATCTGGGCGATGTCGCTGCCGGATCGCATGCGCTGGATCCTGTCCGGCATCGATACGGCGGATATCCTGCGCGGTGTGCAGC
>NZ_RZPB01001128.1:0-1428 GCF_003998535.1 Mesorhizobium sp. M7A.F.Ca.AU.002.02.1.1
CGACATGGTCCCTCCCTGGGTATCAACCTTGGTCATCACGTTGCCAACGCGGCGTTGGCGCATCGGCCATGCGTTATTGGTACACCGCACATCGGACAAAAAACAGCACGTCGCAAACGCGGCACATTGTACTTTCGGTCATGGCCGCCCCCAAACATGCGGTGCCGGTGGCCCCATTGCCAAACCGCCGATTGAAGGCAACAATGTCGGTCGACGCCCGCGCGCCAGAAGCATTTAAAACAGCCGCGCACAAAAAAGCGTCGGAGGAAATGCGGAGAACATCGCTGGCCAATTCACAGACGCGCTATGCATGCGGCCTGTCGGCGCTCACCACGGACGAGCCCGACATGGAGGCGTTCGCCAAGGCGATCGCACTGGAAGCAGCCGCCATCGACGCGGGCTTTGCCCTGCTGTTCTTTTCCCAGAGCCTGGTCGAAGCCAGCGCCCTTTCCCAGGCGCTCATGACCCACGCGCCGGCGCTCCACCACGCCGGCTGCTCGACTGCCGGCGAGATCACGCCGCAAGGTCTCGAGGATGGTCATGTGCTGGCCATGCTGCTTCCGTCCCCCGCGTTTACCGCCGTCAGCGTGATGGTCGAAAATCTGTCCTCGTCGGGTATGGACAGGATCACCGGCGAGGTCGAGACCCTGCGGCGATCGCTGCGCGCGCGCCTCGGTTGCGATCGGACCAAAGGCACTTTCGCGCTCTGCTTCATCGACGGGCTCTCCTATGCCGAAGAAGCGGTGAGTTCAGCCATCCACTGGGGTCTCGATGACATTCCGCTGCTTGGCGGCTCCGCCGGCGACGATCTGAAATTCGAGACGACGCGCCTGATCTCGAACGGCAAGGTCACCTCCGACAGCGCCATCATCGTGCTGATATCGACCGAAATTCCCTTCCATGTCTTCAAGACCGACAATTTCGTTCCCACCGATGAGAAACTGGTGGTGACGGCTTCCGATCCAGATCACCGCATCGTGCGCGAGTTCAACGCCACCAATGCGGCGCAGGAATATGCCGCGTCCGTCGGTATCGTCGCGCAGATGCTGACGCCACTGAGCTTCGCCTCGCATCCCGTGGTGGTGAAGGTGGGCGGACAATATTATTGCCGGTCGATCCAGAAGATGCATGCCGACGGCTCGCTGTCGTTCTTCTGCGCCATAGACGATGGCGTCGTGCTGTCGATCGCTCAGCCCAAGGACATGGTCGAATCGACGCGCGCCGCCCTGCGCGACGTCGAGGAGAGGCTTGGCGGTATCGACATGATCCTCGGCTTCGACTGCGTGCTGCGCCGGCTGGACGCACGCAATCGGCAGGTGTTTCGCGAAATCTCGGAACTCTACCGGGTCAACAATGTCATCGGTTTCGGCACCTATGGCGAACAGTACCGGTCGATGCATCTGAACCAGACTTTCACCGGCATCGCCT
>NZ_RZPB01001129.1:0-1428 GCF_003998535.1 Mesorhizobium sp. M7A.F.Ca.AU.002.02.1.1
AAGCGGCTCAAGGCCGGCGCAACGCTCGATGTCATTGCCAGCGAACTGAAGCTGGAAAAGCAGACCAAGCGCGGTGTGAAGCGCGAGGCTGACGACGTCGATTTCGGCAAGGAAGGTGCCGCAGCGATGTTCGGAGTCGGCGAAGGCGGTACCGGCCTGATCCCCTCGCCTACCGGCGACGGAGAGATCCTGTACAAGGTCGCCGAAGTGTTCGAGCCCGCCGGGGCCGATGCCAGCTCGGTGCCGGATGACGCACAGAAATCCTTCACCTCCGGCATGTCGGACGACCTGCTCGACCAATTGGTGGCGCAGTTGCAGACGCAGTACGACGTTCGCGTCGACCAGGCCGCCGTCGCCCAAGCCTCGACAAGATGAGCGCGCTGAAAACCCATATCGCCAAGATCGCGACCGGTAGCGCGCTTTCCTTCGAGGAAGCGCGCGAGGCCTTCGACATCATCATGTCGGGTGATGCGACCCCCGGCCAGATCGGCGGTTTCCTGATGGCGCTGCGCGTGCGAGGCGAGACGGTGAGCGAGATTTCCGGCGCCGTCGCCACCATGCGGGCCAAGATGCTGCAAGTCGACGCGCCGGACGGCGCCATCGATATCGTCGGCACCGGCGGGGACAATTCCCACAGCGTCAATATTTCCACGGGATCGGCCTTTGTCATCGCCGGCAGTGGTGTGCCGGTTGCCAAGCACGGCAATCGTGGCCTGTCCTCGCTGACAGGAGCCGCCGACGTGCTGGTTGCGCTCGGCGTCAAGATCGACATCTCGCCCGAATTCATCGGCCGCTGCATCCACGAGGCTGGCATTGGTTTCATGTTCGCGCCCGCGCACCATCCAGCGATGAAACATGTCGGTCCGACCCGCGTCGAACTCGGCACCCGCACCATCTTCAACCTGCTCGGGCCGCTCTCCAATCCAGCTGGCGTCAAGCGGCAGCTGGTCGGTGTGTTCCTGCCGGAATGGATCCTGCCGGTTGCCGAGACGCTGAAGGCACTGGGTGCGGAGCATGCCTGGGTTGCTCATGGCGACGGCTATGACGAGATCACCACCACCGGCGAGACGCAGGTCGCCGAACTGATCGGCGGCGAGATCCGCAGCTTCACCCTGACGCCTGAAGCGGTCGGGTTGCCGCGCCACAGCAGGGACGAACTGCGTGGCGGCGATGCGGACTACAATGCCAAAGCCTTGCGCGATATGCTGGGCGGCGCTGCCGGCGCCTATCGCGACACCGTGCTGATGAATGCCGGCGCCGGCCTGGTGGTGGCGGGCAAGGCGACGACGCTTGCTGACGGCATCGCGCTCGCCGCGCAAGCCATCAACAGCGGCCGGGCCCTGCAAGTGCTCGACAGGCTGGTCGAGATTTCGAACGGGTAAAACGTGTCTGACATTCTTCGCAAGATCGAGGCCTACAAGCGCGACG
>NZ_RZPB01000112.1:0-11890 GCF_003998535.1 Mesorhizobium sp. M7A.F.Ca.AU.002.02.1.1
TTCCGGCAGGGAAGCGGCGCCCGCGCCGCAGCCACAGCCGGCAGCATTCTCCCAGCCACAACATGGCCAGAGCCGCGATGACGATTATTCCCGCTCGCACGGTCACCGCTATCCAAAGCGGAAGAAATCATTCTTCGAAGAGTTGTTCGACTGACCGCATGATGCCCGACATCCAGGCCGGCACTTGCTGAAACTTCCGAAACCACATCGACAAAGGTTCATCTCCGATGATTTCCCGCACCAGCCGATTTGCAGCCCTCTTTGCAGGACTGTTCCTTGCATTCTCCATGGTTGCGATGGACCATGCCGAGGCCCGTCGTGGCGGCAGTTTCGGCAGTCGTGGCATGCGTACGTTCCAATCGGCACCGCCGACCAGGACGGCCCCAGCACCGACCGCTCCGGTCGAGCGGTCGATGACGCCCAACACCGGTGTGAACAACGCGGCCCGGCAGCCGCAGGCCGGCCTGCAGAGGCCCGGCTTCATGAGCGGTTTCGGTGGAACGATGATGCGCGGCCTGTTGCTCGGCGGCCTGTTCGGCCTGCTTTTGGGTCAGGGCTTCGGCGGCCTGGCCGGCATGTTCGGTTTCCTGCTTCAGGCCTTGCTGATCGGTGGCGCGATCATGCTGGCCATCAGGTTCTTCCGCTCGCAATCCGCGCGCGGCCCCGCGCCGGCGCTCGCAGGTGCCGGCAATGCCCAGGCTTCGCGATTTGAGAACCGCTCAACGGCAGGGCAGCAGACTGCAGGCTCCTTCACAATTCCCGGTTTCAGCGGCGGTTCAGGTGGAGGCTCTCCGGCCGCCGCCTCCGAGGAGATCACGCTGGCCCAGACGGATCTCGACGCATTCCAGCAGCTGCTGACCGATGTCCAGGAAGCATTCGGGCGCGAAGACCATGCCGCTCTGCGCCGGGCGGTTACACCCGAAATGGTATCCTATCTTTCGGAAGAGTTGGCCGACAATGCCCAGAAAGGTCTCAGGAACGAGGTGACTGATATCACCTTGCTGCAGGCCGACATCGCGGAAAGCTGGCGCGAGGATGAGCGCGACTACGCCACAGCCGCCTTGCGCTACGAATCTCGTGACGTGACGCGCGAACGGGCCAGCGGCAAAATCGTCGCGGGCGACGATGATCATCCGACAGAGACGACCGAGCTGTGGACTTTCGTGCGTGAGAATGGATCGAACTGGAAGCTCTCGGCAATACAACAGGCTTGAGCCTCGGGCGATTTTTGTGGGCGTTCAGCGCACGATCTTGACGCACATCGGCGTGCCGATCTCGATGGCGCGCCCGGTGTCGGTCAGTATGCCGCTGTCGGCGTCGCGGGCGAAGATCGAAATGCGGTCGCCATTCTGGTTGGCGGAAAACAGATGGCCGCCTGACGGCGTCAGCGCCAGGTTACGCGGGGTCGCGCCGCCGCAAGGGATATAGCTGACGAGGCTGAGCGACCCTGTCTGCTGGTCGACCGCCATGATGACGACGCTGTCATGGCCGCGGTTGGAGCCGTAGACAAAACGGCCATCCGGTGAGATCTGGATATCGGCGCAGTGGTTGCTGTCGCGTGCCTCGGCCGGCACCGCCGGCTTTGCGTCGATGATCGAGAGCTTGCCGGTGGCTTCGTCCAGCGCCATCGACACGATGGTCGAATCCAGTTCGTTCATGACGAAGACGAAGCGTCCGTTCGGATGCAGTGCGAGGTGGCGTGGACCGGCGCCGGATGGCAAAGCGGATTCGGTTAGCTTGGCCAGATTGCCCTCGCGCTCGATCCGGTAAGACACCAGCCGGTCGATGCCGAGGTCGGCGACGATGGCTGTTCCCCCGCCGATGGTTTCGGTGACGCTGTGCGCATGCGAGCGTTCCTGCCGCGCCACATTCGGGCCGCTGCCCTCATGCGAAACGCTGGCGAGCGGCGCCGACAAGGCGCCGTTCTCTTCGAAGCCATAGACAGCCACCGCGCGATCCGGGCCGCCCTCGCCCATGCCGTAATTGGCGACCAGCAGTTTTGTCCCGTCGCGGGTGATGGTGTTGTGGGCGGCTATGCTGCCGAGCGACGGTTGCTTGTTCAGATAAATGAGCGTCCCCGAAGCTCGATCGAAGCTGTAAGCTGAGACGGTGCCCTCGCGCCAGGTGAACACTTCCGAGTTGGCGTAGATCCGCGAGCCGTCCGGTGTCACCGAGAGGAAGGTCGGATTGTCGACGTCGTTGGTCTCGGCCAGTTTTCGTGTTTCCAGCGTCGTCTCGTCAAAGCTGTAGACGCTGAGGCCGACGCCCCGAGCGCCCTGAAAATACGGCGCCTCGCGGTTCAGGCTGCCGACAAAGACCAGACAATTCTCGCGCATGATTTCCTCCCCTACCCGCCTGCGCTTTGGCGCGCGGGAGCAGCCAAAATTTCGCCTGTTCACGCTTGCAACGCAACCCCATATGTGAAAATACTATTTACAAAAGAAGATTGACGGGAGGAGACGTCTTGTATTTCGACGCCTTGATGCGTTTTCCGACAGCTGTGACGTGCCCCATGCAGGTCTGGCGGTGCCGACCATGAACGATTTCGCACCTACCGTCGGCGTCGCCTCGACGCATCCCAAGAACATGCCCGGAGATCACGCCGCGCTGCCGGTGTGGAATGCCGAAAACTGGTTCTACGAGGACTGGCCCGTCGGCCAGAAGATCCGCTCGTTGCGGCGCACAATGGCCGAAGGCGACAGCCATTTGTTCAACACGCTGGTGCTCGACATCCACCCCTATGTGCAGGACCAGATGTTTGCCGAGAACGAAGGCATTTTCGGCAAGCGGCTGATCGCCGGCGCCTTTGTCTTTTCGGCTGGCCTGGGGCTGGTCGCCACCAACTGCGTCAATGCCTTCTCCTATGGCTACGACAAGCTCCGCTTCATAAAACCCGTCTTCATTGGCGACACGATCTATTCGATCCGCTCCAACCTCGACAAGAAGCCCCGCTACAAGGAAATGGGGCTGATCCGCGCCAGCTATGAGGTGTTCAAGGGCGAAGGCGAGTTGGTTCTCTATTGCGAGCATCTGCAGACGGTGAAGTACCGCAACCCGGCCGACTTCGTCGGCAAGACGGAGAAATAGCATGCCGGCAGCAGCCGAATTGCCGCTCGCCGGTCTCGTCGTCGTCGACATGAGCCAGTTCCTGTCCGGGCCCTATTGCTCACTCAGGCTGCTCGATCTCGGCGCCCGCGTCATCAAGATCGAGCGTCCGGATGGCGGCGACCTGTCGCGCCGGCTCTATCTCAGCGACACCGAGATCGGCGGCGATTCCACCATCTTCCATGCCATCAACCGGGCCAAGGAAAGTCTTGCCATCGACCTCAAGAACGAGACCGATCTCGAGGCGTTGCGCGGCCTTCTGGCCAAGGCCGATGTGCTGATCCAGAATTTCCGGCCGGGCGTCATCGAGCGGCTCGGCTTGGACTATGAGGCGGTCCGCAAGATCAATCCGCGGCTGGTCTATGCCTCGATCAGCGGCTATGGCGAAGACGGACCATGGGTCAAGAGACCCGGCCAAGACCTGCTGGCGCAGGCGCGCTCCGGCGTGATGTGGCTGAACGGCGATGAGGACCAAGGGCCGGTGCCGTTCGGTCTTGCCATCGGCGACATGCTGGCCGGTGCCGCCTGCGCGCAGGGCATTCTGGCCGCACTCGTGCGGCGCGGCATCACCGGCCAGGGCAGCCATATCGAAACCAGTCTCCTGGAAGCGCTGGTCGATTTCCAGTTCGAGGTGCTGACGACGCATCTCAATGACGGCCGCCGGCTGCCCAGGCGCTCCAGCTTCCGCAGCGCGCATGCCTATCTGTCGGCGCCTTACGGTGTTTACCCGGCCAAGGACGGATACCTCGCCATCGCCATGACGCCGATTCCCAAGCTGGCCGATCTCCTGTCGCTCAGCGAACTCGCACCCTATCGCGACAAGCCTGCGTCGTGGTTCACCGCGCGTGACGACATCAAGGCGATCATCGCACAGCGGATCGCCACCAAGACGATCGACGAGTGGCTTGATATCCTCGAGCCGGCCGACATCTGGTGCGCCAAAGTGCTGACCTGGCCGGAGATGCTGGCGAGCGAAGGGTTCCATTCCCTCGGCATGCTGCAGACTGTGACGCGCGAGGACGATGTCTCGATCCTCACCACCAGTTCGCCGCTCCGGGTCGATGGCATAAGAGCCAAGGCCGATCGGGCGGCGCCCCGCATCGGCGAGCACAGTGCCGCCATCCGCGCGGAGTTCGGCCTGTGAGTTCGCCCAAGCTCAAAGGCATGACCTGGAGCCATCCGCGTGGCTATGATCCGATGGTCGCCTGCTCGGCGCTGTGGCAGCAGAAGACCGGTATTGCCATCGAATGGGACAAGCGCTCGCTGCAGGACTTCGAATCCTTCCCGGTCGAAGAACTGGCGCGCGCCTATGACCTCATCGTCATCGACCATCCGCATGTCGGCCAGATCACGGCCGAAGGCTGCCTGGAGCCGCTGGATGTCGCCGGACGCGAGGCGGAACGCACGGCCCTTGCCTCGGGCAGCATCGGCCAGTCCTATCCGAGCTACAACTGGCAAGGACGGCAATGGGCTTTCCCGATCGATGCGGCAACGCAGGTCCAGGCATGGCGTCCGGATGCGATCGGTGCGCCACCGGCGCGCTGGAGCGAGGTGCTCGATCTCGCCCGGCAAGGCCGCGTGCTGCTGCCGCTGCGGCCGCCTCACGTGTTGATGGTGTTCTACACGCTTGCCGGGAATCTCGGGCATGCCTGCACGACCGATCCATCCGACGATCTGATCGATGTGGAGATCGGTAGCCAAGTCTTCGAGGCAATGCGCGAGATCGCAGCGCTGGTCGATCCCGCGTGTTTCGAGATGGACCCGATTGCCGTCTCCGAACGTATGGCGGAGGCCGGTTCCAGGTTCGTCTGCGCGCCACTGATCTATGGTTACGTTTCCTATGCGACGGCTGGCTTTCGGGCGAACCGGCTGGCCTTTGCCGATGTTCCGGTCATCGGTTCCGGCGGCCCGGTCGGTTCGGCGCTTGGCGGCACCGGCATAGCCGTATCAGCCTTTTCCAAAGCCAGGGATGCCGCGATCGACTTCGCCTATTGGGTCGCGAGCGGCGATGTCCAGCGTGGCGCCTATGCCGCCGCCGGCGGCCAGCCCGGCCATGCAGCGGCCTGGGAGGACCAGGCTGTCAATGAAGCGACCGGCGACTTCTATCGGGATACGCGCGCGACGCTGGAGGGTGCATGGGTGCGGCCGCGCCACGACGGCTACATGACTTTCCAGCAAGCAGCATCCGAACGCATCCTTTCCGGCATGACCTCCCGGCATCAAGCCCGACAGGTTGTTGCCGATCTCAATCGCCTGTTTCGGGAGAGTTCCCCGGTGCAGGTGTCCGGCGCTGCCGGTGGAGGAGCCTGAACCAAACCGAACGGAGGAGAACGAGATGACAGGAATGATCCGCGGCCTGCTGGCCGCAACCGCGCTTGCCTCGCTTGCAACGACCGCCTTTGCGCAGGATGTGCAAGGCGTCATCGGCGGGCTGCCGACCGAACTCAAGGCGCAATATGACGGCGCGCCGCAGAAGGTGCTGCCTTCGGCCTGGGACAATTTCACAGCGCCGCCGAAACCGTGGAAATGGTGCCACTCGGAATCCTACCAGGGCAATCCGTGGCGGGTCACGGTGACCAAGGAATTGAAGCGTCTCGTCGACGGGCTGATCGCCGACGGAACGGTGTCCAGCTTCGAGGTGTCTGATTCCAACAATGACGCCAGCCAGCAGATCAACCAGATCCGCGCCTTCATCGACAAGAAGTGCTCGATCATCACCTCGATCCCGGGCTCGGCGACGGCACTCGATGATGCGATCGACGCTGCCGCCAAAGCCGGCATTCCGTTCATCACCGCTGCCGGTTCGGTGACCAGCCCGAACGCCATCAATGTCGATTCCAACTATGCGCGCTGGGGCTACGACATGATGGCGGCGATCGGCAAGGCGCAGCCGGACGGCGCCAGCATCCTTCTGGTCGAAGGCATCGCCGGACACCCGATCGTGGTGCAGGAGCGCCAGGGCGCGGACAAGGCGCTGACTGAAAATCCGAAGCTGAAGATCTCGCGCAATGTCAATGGCAACTGGACAGCCAACGTCACCAAGACCGTGGTGCTGCAGGCGATCGCCACCAACCCGGCGCCGATCGATGCAGTGTGGACGACAGGCAGCGAAAGCCGCGTCGTCGCCGAAGCCTTCGCAGAAGCCGGCCGGCCCGCACCATTGATCACCGGCTCGATCACCGGCGATGCGCTGGGCTACTGGAAGGCCAACCCCGACAAGTACCGCTTCGAAGGCCATGCGGTGCTGCCGCATTGGACCGCGCAGACGCTGTTCCGCGTCGGCGAGCGCATGCTCGACGGGCAGAAGCCGAAGCTGAACACGCTGCTGATCCCGATCCCGCCTGTCCACACCGCCGATCTCGGTGCCTGGTACAAGGACTGCATGACGACGGACGCCGTGTCTATCTTCCCGATCCCGCCGAAAGATCCGATGCCGGAGGAATGGCTCGACGCCTATTTCTCGAACCCGGCGCCAACCAAGGGCTGGGACTATTCGAAGGTGCCCGATGCCTGTGCAAAGTGACGCCTGCTAATCTCTCAACAGGCCGGCTCCTTTCGGGGAGCCGGCCTGCCAGCATCGAAATGCGACATGCTTGAAGTCAAAACCATATCCAAACGCTATGGCGAGACGATCGCGCTCGCGGACGCATCGATCGCGTTTCGGGCGGGAACCATCCACACCATCCTGGGCGAGAACGGTTCGGGCAAGAGCACGATGGTCAAGCTGTTGTCCGGCATCGTCCAGCCGGACAGCGGCGCGATCCTCCTGCACGGCAAGCCGTTCTCGGGCGCCAACCCCTCGGCCTTCCAGGCGCAAGGCTTCGCCACGGTGTTCCAGGAGGTGCTGATCGCGCCGGATCGCAGCGTGACCGACAACATCCTGCTCGGCCTCGACGGGCTGGTCCGGCGCGCTGTGCCCCGCAACGAGCGCCGTGACCGGGCGAAAGCTGCGCTTAAGCGCTTCGCGGTCACCGACGTCCCTCTCGACATGCCAGCCGGCCTGCTGCCGCTCGCCGCGCAGCAATTGGTCGTCCTTGCTCGCGCGATCGTGCGCAACCCAAAGATCCTGATCCTCGACGAGGTCACCGCCGCGCTCGACTTCGCCGATCGCGAATCCGTTTTTTCGTTGATGCGTGCGCTTGCCGGCGAGGGCTGCCTGATCCTGTTCATCACCCACCGCATGGACGAGGTGATGTCGCTTTCGGATCGCATCTCGATCCTGCGGGGCGGCAGCGTGGTGCGCACCGAAGAGCGCGGCGCTTCGACGCCGGCTGAGCTTCTCAAGACAATGGCGCCACGTACCGCCGCGGAGCTTGCGCATGGCTGATCGCACCGCTCTCGATTTTGGTGGTCTTGCCGTTCGCGAACTCGTCATCGCGCCCGGCGCCAGCCCGATCACGCAGGCAATCGCTCCGGGTGAGATCGTCGGGCTTGCCGGCCTCGATGGTCATGGCCAGGAGCTGTTTCTCAAGATGCTTGCTGGCCTGGAACCGCCGCATGGCGGCTCGATCGAGCTCGGTGCATCGGATGCGTCCCGTAAGATCACCGGGTTTCGCAAGGCTGTCGCCAGCGGCATCGCCTATTTGCCGCGCGACCGACGCGCCAACGGCATTTTCCCGACGCAGTCGGTGCTCGACAACTTCGCCGTTTCGACTCTGTCGCGCGACACACGGCTCGGCCTGATCAGCCCGGCGGCGCGCAAGGCGCGCTACGACATCTACCGCGAAAAACTGTCAATCGCCGCACCCCGGCCCGATGCCACGATCACCACTTTGTCGGGCGGCAACCAGCAGAAGGTGCTGCTGGCGCGGGCCTTGGCGCTGGAGCCCGCGATCCTGCTCCTCAACGATCCGACGCGTGGCGTCGACGTGGCGACGCGGCATGTTCTCTACGACGTGTTTCGCGGGCTGGCGGCCGACGGCATGGGGCTCGTCATCCTGTCCAGCGAAATCGAGGAGATTCTTCTCCTGTGCCAGCGCGTGCTGGTGTTCCGTGAGAATGAAGTCGCGGCCGAGATCGCCGGCAACGCCCTCACCACCGACGGCGTGATATCAGCCATGTTCGGACGTGCGGCATGAGCCCTGTTGCGCGCCTCCTGTCCCTTGGGCGAAATTTCGGCTTCGCCGTCGTGCTGCTGGTCGTGCTGCTTGCGGTCAATCTCATCCTCAGCCCGGGACGATTCCAGCCGGGTTCCTGGGGGGCGCTGGTCGGATTGGCGGCGCCCTTGATCGGTGCTGCCATCGCCTCCACGCCTGTCATCCTCGCCGGGCGTGGCGGAATCGACATCTCGGTTGGGCCATTGATGGGCTTTGTCAACGCTTTGACGATCCAGGTGCTGTTCCTCGGCACCGGCATCTCGTCGCCCTTGGTGCTCGTTCCGGCGGCGTTGCTCGTCGGCGCGCTGGTGGGCGCGGCGAACGGCTTCCTGGCGACAATCGTGCGCATTCAGCCGATCGTCGCCACGCTCGGCACCTATCTGATCCTGACCGGCGTGACGCTGACAATCCTGCCGGCGCCGATCGGCCCAGCGCCGGCCTGGCTTAAGGCGCTGTCCGGCCCGCTGTCGATGCTGCCGCTGGCACTGATGTTCATTGCCTGGTGGCTGGTGCGGCGCACACCATACTACGACCAGCTTATGGCGGTCGGCAGCGACGACCGCGCCGCCTACACCGCCGGTGTCGATGTCACGCGCGTGCGCTTCATCGCCTATGTCATGACCGGCATCCTCGGCGGATGCGCCGGGCTGATGCTGACCGCGCTGATCGGCTCCGCCGACCCCAACATAGGGCCGACCTACACGCTGATCGCCATCGCCGCCGTAGCGCTCGGCGGCGTCAGCCTGGCCGGCGGCCGTGGTGGCGTGGCGGGTGCCGCCATCGGCGCCATCGACATCTTCCTGCTGCAGAGCGTGCTGACGACGTTCAACGTCTCGACCTTCGTGCTGCAGATCGCCTACGGCGCGATCCTGGTGCTGGCGGTGATGCTGACAGCGCTGCAGGAACGTCTTGCCATGGGGAGACGCTGACATGGTTTTGCGCCAAAACCTCTTCGCGACAACCAACGCCCGTGTCGTCGGCGCCTTCTGCGTCGCCGCCCTTCTGCACCTTGCCGGCACAATTCTCATTCCCGGCTACTCGGCGCCGTTTGCGATACGGGCCATGCTGGTGCTCGCCTCGCTGCTCGCCGTGGCCTCGATTGGCCAGACGCTGGTCGTCATCATGGGCGGCATTGACCTTTCGATCCCCTTCGTCATCGGCTTTGCCAATGTCGTGGCTGCGCAGCTTTATGGCGATGGCTGGAACTTTTTTCTCGTCTGCGGCCTGGTCGGCGCGCTGGCGCTCGTCATCGGCGGGCTGAACGGGCTGATCTCGCGCAGCCTCGACATCCAGCCGCTCATCGTCACGCTCGGCATCGGCATGGTCGTGCAAGGGCTGGTGCTGCTGTGGACAGCCGGCTTCCCGTCAGGCTCCGCGCCACAAGCGGTTTCCAGCTTCGTCTCGATCGGCGGATCGGCCGGCCCGCTGCCGGTGCCGTGGCTGGTGCCGAGCCTGGTCGTGCTGGCGGCGCTGGTCGTGCTGGTGCTGGAGCGGACGCCCTATGGCCGCCGGCTCTATGCGTTGGGCAGCAATCCGGGAGCGGCGCCGCTGGCGCTGATCGACCCGGTTCGCATGTGGGTCATCACCTATGCAGCAAGCGCCTTCTTCGCCGCTGTCGCGGGCGTGCTGCTGCTCGGCTTCACCGGCTCGGCCTATGGCGATGTCGGCCAGCCCTATCTGTTCCAGACCATCGCAGCGGTCGTCGTCGGCGGCGCAGCACTGGTCGGCGGCCGGGGCAGCTATCTCGGCACGATCGCCGGCGTGCTGGTGCTGACCGAGATCAACACGCTGCTCATCGGCCTCGGCTTCCAGCCCGCGGCAGTGCAGGCCGCGCTCGGCTTCGTCATCGTGCTGCTGGTTTCGCTCTATGGCCGCGAACGGCACGTCTCGGCAACCATCTGAAAGGACCTGTCAGTCGAGCCGCCACAGCTTGCGGGCATTGCCGGACAACAGCCTGTCGCGCTCGGCAATGCTGCAGCCCGAGAGCAATGCATGGGTCGCCGCCACCCAGGTCGACAGGCCGCCGCCTAGCGTGCAGACCGGCCAGTCGCTGCCCCAGACGACGCGGTCCCAGCCGAATGAATTGATGGTGTGCTCGACGTACGGCCGCAACGTCTCGACCGTCCAGCTGCCGGCATCGGCATAGGCGACGACACCGGAAATCTTGGCCATGACATTCGGGCGCCGGGCGATCTCGCTCATATGCTCGCGCCATGGATGTTCCCTGTTGCCCTTGATGTCGGGCACGCCGCAATGGTCGAGGACGAACGTCACATCGGGTGCCAGGTCGGCAAGCACGATAGCCTTGGGAATCTGGTGCGGCAGCACGACGAGATCGAAGGTCAGGCCGGTGCCGCCAAGCCGCTTGATGCTGTCGCGGAACACCGCACCTTCCGAGAGCTCGTCGGGCGCGACATGAAGGACGCGGCGAAAGCCCTTTACGAACGGGTTTGCCCGCTGCCGTTCGAGATAGGCCGCGAAGTCTCCTTCCTCAGGACGGCAGGACGCGATCACCCCGGCCAGCATGCTGCCGGGCTGCCGTGACAGTCCTTCCACACGAGCCGTCTCGGCTTCGATGTCGGCCGGATCGACATCGACCTCCATATGCAGCACGCGCTCGACGCCGACACGCTGCGCCTCCGTCGCGTAGTCTTCATAAGAGAAATCGCGGTTGAGCGCCGGCACGCCGGCGAGCCAGGGATAGCGCAGGGCCGAGCGATCGATGAGGTGAAGATGGGTGTCGATGATCATGGCGAGGCTCCTCCCTCTGGCTTTTCAAATCATCTCACGAGAGAATTCTTCATTCAAATAAGAATTCACACCGATGAGCCGACTGCTGATCCAGCAAGGTGCGACAGCTTTTCACACGTTGCCAGCAACAGTTCGATTGTCCTGGTGATATCGGGTGCGGAAGGCGCGTTGACCACCGTGATGTAGGGAATCGACAGCGCGGCGATCGCCTTGCCGTCGGAACTGCGCACCGGGGCCGACAGGTTGAAGACGCCGGCTGTCTGCATCGAAGCCATCATCTCGTAGCCACGGTCGCGGATCTGGTCGAGACGGGTGAAGAACTCGCTCGATTGTGCCGTCTTGTCGGTGCTGCGGACGTGTTCGGAAATCATCATCTGGCGCTCTTCCGGTGAGCGGAAGGCGAGCAGCACATGTCCCGAGCCAGTATCGAATAGACTGATATGGGAGCCGACCCGGATCGATATGCCCCAGTAGTTCGGTGCTTCCTGCTGACCGATGACGACGGCAGAACCACGATCAAAAACAACGAGTTGGTTGGCCTGCTGCGATGTCTCGGCAAGCTCACGCATCAGCGGCGTCGCATAGGAGACCAGCCGCCGTACCGGCGCGTGCAGCTGTGCCAGGCCGAACAGCTTGAGCGTCAGCGAATAGCGGTCGCCGTCGAGGCGCGTGACGTAGCCACGCCGCACCAGCCGGTCCAGCATGCGATAGAATTCGTTGGGACTGCGGTCGAGTTTCTTGGCGATTTCGGCCTGGGTCAGGCCACCGTCGACGCCCGCCAGCAGTTCAAGGATATCGAGCCCCTTGTCGAGCGCCGGTGCGCGATAGCGCTCGTCTTCGCTGTCGTCCATGGGCTCATCCTCCAGTGAATTTCGCCCGTCATATACGCAGGAACGTGCGCGGCGGAAACAAATTTCGCCTTGACGTGTCTATGAATG
>NZ_RZPB01001130.1:0-1427 GCF_003998535.1 Mesorhizobium sp. M7A.F.Ca.AU.002.02.1.1
ATCCAGGCTTGCTGGACACCGCCGGCGGGAGCGGGAACCGCCAGCGTCACCTTGAGCTTCAGCTTCAAGCGGGACGGCACGCTGATCGGCCCACCGAGGCCGACAGCCATCAAGGTGGAAGGCGATGCCAAGGCGAAGAAGTCCTTTGTCGACGCCGCAACGACCGCCTTGCAGAATTGTCTGCCCCTGACCTTCTCAGCGAAACTGGCGCAAGGCATCGCCGGCAACGTGTTCACGTTGCAATTCGCCTCTCCCAAGTAGGCACCCGCCGCCGGCTCAATGGTGACTGCGCCGTGCCGCGGCATGCCGGGCAAGATCGGGCGTTTCGAAGACGTAGTCGTTCCAGGCCGATTCCGGAACCTGACCGGCCAGATAGCATTCCAGCAACAGGCTTTGTTCGGGATTGAGAGGCCTTGGCGCGCGCTGATCCAGCCCCAGCGAGTGAAACAGGTTTCTTGTCAGGTCCGAGACGGTGAAGTGGATCGACATCTGCGTTCTCCCTTTGGTCCTTCAACGCGGAAGACCGGGCAAAGGTTTCGAACGCCTGGCGATAATGGCGGTCCGTTTCGTTGCAGGTCCGCGGCGAGGGTCGGGCTTGCGCTTTCCTTTGAGGTTCGTCTCAATCTTGAAATAAAAATGTAATATCGAATTTACACGAGATGACATAATACAATAGACAAAAGCTTACCCCGGCTGAAGTTCTTGAGATAATTAGAGTTTACTCATATAGCTGAAACTTGTGTAAGTTATGGACTGTAATTCCGGGTTCTCCGCAAAAAGGACCGAGTTGTCCCGATGATCCGTTTCTGGCCTTCCATGGTGGTCGCATTGATTTCGCTGGCGGCGGTTTTGTTCGGGACGCTTCCGTCCTACGCGGACAGCTGCGGCGCGATCAGAAGCCAGTTGCTTTCGGGTGGCCGCAGCAACGGGGCGAACCCGGAGCTTGCTCAACTGCGCCGGCAACTTGCAGCCATCCAGACTATCGAGAGACAGCGCCAGTGCACGGCGAAAAGTTCGCTTGGTGGTCTCTTCAACGCTTGCGCCGATCTCGCCAGGAGCCGCTCGGATGTGCAGCGCCGGATCGCTGCCGCCGGGAATTCAGGCCGCGACACGGCGGGTCTGCAGGCGCGCCTCGTGGCGCTTGGCTGCGCGCCTTCGGCAAAGCAACGGTCTGCGCGCGCCGCGCCCGGCACCCAATCGGCGAGCACCACGTTCGGCGGCAATGCGATGCTGTTTTGCGTGCGTCTGTCGGACGGGTATTTCTTCCCGGCGCCAAAGTCGCAATTCGCCGCCAGCGGTGATCTGAAGGAGACGGCCGATCAATGCCGTTACATCTGCGATGACCCCAGCGTCGACCTCTACACGTTGAACGATGCCAGCCTCGAAACCGACCAGATGGTCGCGCTCGACACGCGCAAGCCTTATAC
>NZ_RZPB01001131.1:0-1424 GCF_003998535.1 Mesorhizobium sp. M7A.F.Ca.AU.002.02.1.1
GGGTTCCGTCGAACCGATGCCTTGATCGTCAAGCGCCTCGGTCAATTTGCGCGCCGGCTCGTCGATCAGCTCGTCGGTGAGCTGGAAGGTGCCCCAGTGACAGCCGGCGGCATGGGCGGCGTTGCACAGCGTCATGCCTTGCACGGCTTCCCAGGATTCTGGTGCTGCGGCGCCATGAACCAGCGCGGCTCATAGGCGCCGATCGGCAGGATGGCGAAGCGGAAACCGCCATGTTTCTCGGCCATCCGCCGGTAGTTGATGCCATCGTGGAAGCCGGTATCGCCGGCGAAATAGAGCTTGCCGTCAGGCGTTTCGACGACAAAGCCGGCCCAGAGCGCCATGCGCCGGTCTCGGGCGCCACGCGCCGACCAGTGATGCACCGGCTCGACATGGACGGCGGCGCCATTGCCGATCTCGACGCTGTCGCCCCAGTCATGCGCCGACAGTCGCATGCCGGGCACGGCGGCTTCGATGATGGCGTCGTTGCCGAGCGGAGTGAGCACCAGCGGGTCGTGGCCGGCCTTCAGCCGCTTCAACGTGGCGAGGTCGAGATGGTCATAGTGGTTGTGGCTGACCAGCACGAGGTCGATCGGCGGCAGGTCGGCAAGGCGATGCCTGGCGCATTGATGCGTTTTGGTCCGGCGAAGGAAAGCGGCGAGGCGCGCAACGACCATACCGGATCGGTAAGGATGTTCAGACCGGCCGTCTGGACCAGCAAGGTGGAATGACCAACCATGGTCACTTCCAGCGCGGCGCCCTCGACCCTTGTCGCCGGCTTTGCCTGCGGAAAGGGGCTTGCATCGCTCGCCGGCCATTTCGAGCGCTGGCCATTCAACTGCCATTTCAGCAGGTCGGCGAAACGGCCGGGTGGCTGGCCGTCGGGATTGAAGAACAATGCGCCGTCGAAATGGTCGCTGGGCGGGCCGCTATAATAGCGATTGGCGGCTGTCTTTCTCGCGGCCAATTTTGCGGCTCCGGCAGGTGTTTCGTTTTCCAGACATAGGCGCTAAGGCGGCTCGCGCAAGCGTCCAACCGTCGATGTCGGCGCTGCACTGCTTTGACCGGATCCCCAGGCGACGCGCGACAAGCGGTCAGCCGCCGCGATTGCGATAAATTTGCAACAATTCTTGCTGCAAACTGTATTTTAACCATATCGGGTTGAAATTTCGCCACCTTCTCCATCTTGGTGGGGGTGAGATTGTGCGGACGGCTTCCCCCCAGCCGGATCCGACGGAGGTTGGAATGACTTTTTCGAAAACCGGTCTGGTGGCCGTATCGCTGGCGGCGCTCGTTGCGAGCGGCTGTTCGACCTCGCGTTTCTCCTCGATGGATGACCAGCAGCCGGCACCGCTGGAGGCCGCGCCCGCCGGCAAGGTGACGGCGAACCAACTGCCGCCGCCGGCATCGCCCGGCACCCCCGCCCC
>NZ_RZPB01001132.1:0-1419 GCF_003998535.1 Mesorhizobium sp. M7A.F.Ca.AU.002.02.1.1
CTACATGCTCGTGCGCGGCGGCGTCGACGAACGCCGCATCACCGAGGTCGCCGGTTTCGCGGACCGCCAGCCGAAAATAGCAGCCGATCCATTGGCGGCCGCGAACCGCCGCATCGAGATCCTGATGGCGACCGGCGGATGAAGCGAGCGGCCGTCACCCGCCGGTTGATTGGCCTGTTGCTGCTGGCCGGCGGACACCCGTCCACTGGTTTCGCCCAGGAGGCCCTGCAGCCGTATCAGCTGGTGCGCTCGCTGCAACTCATCCAGGACCGCATAGCCGCCGGGGATCATGCCGCCCTGCCGATGCAGGCCAAGCTGCTCGAGATGACGGATACGCGCCTGCGCGCGGCGAATGCCGAGGACTACAAGGATCCCAAGAATTTTCGGGCCCTGCTTGTCTACGGCATGAGCGGCGGCAACCCGGTGACCGTCGAAGCGGCCACGTCGCGCGCTACGGCGGACCCGCAAAGCCTTGCCATCGCCAAAGGCGTGATTGAGTACCTCAACGGCCGGCCCGGCAAGGCTATCGAAGCCTTGAGGCCGATCGATCCCATGGCGCTGCCTCCGGATCTCGGCGCCTTCCTCGCTTTGGTCAAAGGCTCGCTGCTTGCCGGCGATCAACCGGCGACCGCACTCGGTCTGCTCGACGAGGCAAGATTGCTCAGCCCCGGCACGCTGGTCGAGGAGGCGGCACTTCGCCGTTCGGTCGGCCTTGCAGTCGCGCAAGGCGACGCGGCACGTTTCGCCCTTGCTTCCACCCAGTATGTCGAGCGCTACCTCTATTCGCCCTATGCCAGCCAGTTCGCGGACTCCTTTGTCTCCGGCGTCATCGCGCTGCACATGTCGATCAGCCAGGACAAGCTGGGCGACATCACCTCGATGATGGATCCCGAGCGCGAGAAGGTGATCTATCTGCGCATCGCCCGCCGTGCCGCGATAGACGGCCTGAACGACCTTTCGGCCTTCGCTTCGGCGCGGGCCGAGCAGGGCCGTGACGGCAACACCAATCAGGACGATCCACGCGCCCTGCTCTATGCCAGCCTTTCCACCGTCACCTCGGGCACAATCGAGGACATTCGTGCCAAGCTCGGCAAGATCGATCGCAGCCGGCTGTCGGAGGGCGACCGCGCCTTGCTCGACGCCGCTCAGGCCATTGCCGGCGAGGTCGTCGCGCCGCCCACCGCCCTTCCGGCGGAAAAGCCTGCCCCTGTCGCGGCCGAGCAACCTCCGGCTCCCGAGATCGCCACGCCGCAAAACGCCGATGACAGTGGCTTGCCACCGGTCGAAGGCGCCATCTCGGAGCAACCCGCCGCCACCGCGGCCTCCGGCGGACCGGCCGCCAATGCGCCGGACACGGCGGCAGTTGCAGCCACATCCGCCGAGCCTGCGACCGTCGTGCCGGCGTCGGCACCTTCGCCC
>NZ_RZPB01001133.1:0-1418 GCF_003998535.1 Mesorhizobium sp. M7A.F.Ca.AU.002.02.1.1
CACCAAGGTCGATCCGATGCGTGTCCGCCTGCCGGTCGGCAAGGTGCTGAAGGGCGATGACCTCGTCGCCTTCAAGCGCGAACGCGAACGCATCGACGAACTGTTGAAGCAGGAAGACAGCGATTCGCTGAAGGTTGCGAGCGCCAAGATCGACGGTTGATCGGCTTCAGCCTGGCGTATCTTCGGCCTTTCGCGGCCATGGCAATCGATCACCGGGAATGGTCGTCCAGGCGATAACAGCCGCAAGCAGGCAAAGCAGCGCGGTCACCGAAGAAACCGCGGCAAACGCGGCGTCGCTGGCGGCGAGCCTTGTCGCATCGATGGCCGGGGCAAGCCCGGCTGGCGCCGGTTCACCAAATCCCGGGATGCCGGACGTTGCGCTCGCGTCCAGTGCATTCGCGTAGACCCACGCGGCAAGCGAGCCCATCGCCGCCACCGCGATCAGACCGCCGATGCGTGAGACGGCATTGTTGATGCCGGAGGCCGCCCCCGTGTCCTTGTCCTCCACCGCCGTCATGATCGCGGTCGACAAGGGCGACACGACCAGAGCCATGCCGAGCCCCATCAGCCCCATCAGCGGGAATGTTCCGGTCCAGAAATTGTGGATGCCGGCGTAGGTGAGCAAGGCCAGCCCGGCAAACGCAAAAGCCACGACCAGGCTGCCGCAGGCGATCGGAAAACGCGGTCCGATCCGGTCCGACAGCTTGCCGACAGGTCCCGACAAAAGCGCGATCGATGCCGACAAGGGCAGGAAGATGAAGCCGACCTCGGCCGTGCTCAGGCCCCAGCCGGCGATCAGCAGCATTGGCAGATAGAAAAGGTTGGCCGACAGCGCAAAATAGAGGAAGAACGTCGCCACATTGGCGCCGGCGAAAGCACCGACGCGAAACAGGCTGAGGTCGATCATCGGCTCGCGCTGCCGAAGCTCGAAGACGATGAAGACAGCCAGCAATACGACGCCGGCGGCAATGCTCGGCCCTGCCATGAGGCCCTCGCCGCTGGCGCTCATCGAGGTCAGCCCATAGGCAAGCGCACCGAAAGCCAATGTCGCGAGCGCTGCACCGCCGAGATCCAGGCTGCGTTTCTCCGTCGGCACATCGGCCGGAACCTTGGCCAGCAGAAGCCAGATCGAAATCAAGCCCAGCGGCAGGTTGATGGCGAAGATCGCCCGCCAGATGCCGTCACCGAAGGCCGACAGCACGAAGCCGCCGAACACCGGGCCAAGTGCCGTGGTCAGCGCCGAAGCCGCCGCCCAGATGCCGATAGCACGGCCGCGTTCTTTCTTCGGGTAGGCCTTGGCGATGATGGCGAGGCTGCCAGGCACCATGATTGCCGCACCGATGCCCTGCAACGCGCGAAATGCGATCAGCACAATTGCATTCGGCGCCAGCGCACAGGCAAGCGAAGCGAGGATGAAC
>NZ_RZPB01001134.1:0-1413 GCF_003998535.1 Mesorhizobium sp. M7A.F.Ca.AU.002.02.1.1
GCTCGACATCGAGATTTCGGACATTGCGCACGGGCTCGCCCGCGTTGCCCGCTGGAACGGCCAGACCAGCGGCGAGCATGCGTTTTCGGTCGCCCAGCACTCGCTGCTGGTCGAAGCGCTGTTCTGCGACCTGGTGCCCGAGGCTTCGGCCGACGCCCGGCTGGCGGCCCTGCTGCACGACGCCCCCGAATATGTCATCGGCGACATGATCTCGCCGTTCAAATCGGTGATGGGCGGCAGCTACAAGGATTGTGAGTTACGGCTGCAGCGCGCCATCCATCTGCGCTTCTCGCTGCCTCCGGAACCAAGTGCTGCGCTGCGCAAGGAGATCAAGCGCGCCGACCAGATCGCCGCCTATTTCGAGGCAACGCTGCTCGCCGGCTTTTCGACCGCCGAGGCGACCGAGTTCTTCGGCCGTCCGCGCGGCTTCAATGCCGACCGCTTCGATTTCACGCCACGTTCGGTGACCTGGGCGCAGAACGCGTTTCTGAAACGGTTTTCGGCGATCGAGACGTCGCGGCATCAGGTTTCGGCGACCGCAATCGGCTAAAGCGCGTCGCGCTGAAACGGATTCACGCGACGCGCTTTAGGTCTTTTTATGCATGTCATTCCCCCAAAACCGAGGTCACTTTTGGGCGACATGCATTAAAACGCTAAATTAACCAGCGGCGACCACAGTAGCTTGTTCGATCACGGTCCGCAGGCGCGCTCATGCCCGTCGCTGATGCCAAGGATGGTTCGGCCGTCCCGAAACGGGAGGCCGAAGGCATGGACCGCTCCCGCCACATGGAAGACGAACTGCGGGAGCAGAACCAACGCTTTTCGGCTGCGGTCGAGAACATGTCGCACGGCCTGTGCATGTTCGACGCCGACGAGCGGATGATCATCTGCAACGGCAACTACCTAAACATCTTTTGCCTCGACGCCAGGGTGATAAGGCCCGGCATCCGGTTCCTCGACATTCTGCGCCACAGCGTCGATATCGGCGTCGCCTCGCAAACCGCCGACGAACTCTACGCCATCCGCAAGCCCTATATCGATCAGGCAAAGCCCTCGACCTACGAAGAAACACTGTCGGACGGCCGCATCGTCAGCATCTCGCACCGCCCTCTGGCTCTGGGCGGCTGGGTTTCGATCTATGAAGACATCACCGAGCAGCGCCGCGCGCAAGAGGATCTCAAGGAGCAGCACCGCCGCTTCGACGCAGCGCTCGCCAACATGTCGCAAGGCTTGCTGATGTATGACGCCGACGGCAAGATGATCGTGCGAAACCGGCGTTTTCTGGAGCTCTACAAGGTCACCCCGGCGGATTTTCCGCTTGGAACGACGCACCGCGACGCGCTCGAACGGTTGCTGGAACTCGGCATCTATACGAAGATCGATGTCGACAGCGAAGTCGCCAAGACCGAAGCC
>NZ_RZPB01001135.1:0-1412 GCF_003998535.1 Mesorhizobium sp. M7A.F.Ca.AU.002.02.1.1
GAAGGAGCGGGCACGCCGAAATTTTGGCAACCGCCTTGCCGCCGCCCTGGACCTATATCGCCACGGCGCAAGCCTATGATGACGAGATGCGTGAGCGCATCGCGTTGCACCGGTCGCGGCGCGGCGAAGGCTGGACGACCATCGACGCACCGCTCGATCTCGCCGGCGCGCTTGCCGCCTTGCCGGACGATCGGCCGGTGCTTGTCGACTGCCTGACGCTGTGGCTGACCAACCATATGCTGGCCGAACACGATTTCGAGCTGGAATGCCGGCGATTGGCGGAGGTGCTGTCGCGGCCGCGCGGACCCTGGTTCTTGGTGTCCAATGAAGTCGGACAAGGCATCGTGCCGGACAATGCACTGGCGCGCCGCTTTCGCGATGCCGCCGGCCGGCTCAACCAGCAGGTCGCGGCGATTGCCGATACGGTGCTGCTGATGGTGGCGGGGCTGCCGCTCAAGGTGAAATGATATGACCGATATCGACGATAAGGACGAAGAGCGCCACCGCGCCAAGATGGCCAAGCGCAAGGCGGTGCAGGATGCCGAGGTGGCGAGCAAGACGGTCGAGAAGGGATTGCTCATCGTCAACACCGGCCCGGGCAAAGGCAAGACCACGGCCGCCTTCGGGCTGGCGCTGCGGATGCTCGGCTACGGCAAGCGCGTCGGTGTCGTCCAGTTCATCAAGGGCAAGTGGCACACCGGCGAGAAAGACGCCTTCGCCGCCTTCGGCGACCGTGTCGTGTGGCACGCGATGGGCGAGGGGTTCACCTGGGAAACCCAGGATCTGAAGCGCGACATCGCTGCCGCCGAAGCCGCCTGGGCCAAGGTGCTCGAACTGATGGCCGATCCGTCGATCAGCCTGCTGGTGCTCGACGAATTGAACATTGCGCTGCGCTACGACTATCTCGATCTCGACAGAGTGGTTGGCGCGCTAAAAGCGCGGCGCGAGGGCCTGCATGTCGTTGTCACCGGCCGCAACGCCAAGCCGGCGCTGGTCGAGGCCGCAGACCTCGTCACCGAAATGAGCGTGACCAAGCATCATTTTTCCGCCGGCGTGAAAGCGCAGCAGGGGATCGAGTTCTGAGTGTTCCTCAACCTCCCCAGACGGGGGAGGGTGAGGTTAGGTCACAACGATGACAACGACCGAAACCAACCCGAACAGAGCGATCAGCAGATAGTCGGCGACGCGATAGAGTTTCAGCGCCTGCCTGATGTCGAGGCTGTCGGCTTCACGCCGCCCACCTTCGCCCATGAAGACGTCGTCGACCAGCACGCCGCCATAGAAGCGCGGGCCGGCGAGCGCCAGGCCGAGCGCACCGGCCATCGCCGCTTCCGGCCAGCCGGCATTGGGCGAGCGGTGTTTTTTCGCGTCGCGCCGCACCGCATGCCAGGCTTTGTTGGCATCAGCGCCTT
>NZ_RZPB01001136.1:0-1410 GCF_003998535.1 Mesorhizobium sp. M7A.F.Ca.AU.002.02.1.1
GCCATACTGGGTTCGATCCTCGCGGCGTTGCCGCTCATGACCTTCAACAACTGGTGGGTCCAGATGGTCGGCGCCCTGTTCAACAGGTTCAGGCGCGGCGATAGGTCCGCCGCGCCTGAACCTGTTGAACAGGGCGCCGACCATCTGGACCCACCAGTTGTTGAAGGTCATGAGCGGCAACGCCGCGAGGATCGAACCCAGTATGGCGGCGGCGGCGCCGAGTGCGGTGGAACCGCTTGTCAACAAAACCCATGACCCCAATGAGCAGATAACGGGTACATGCACGAGGTAGAGTGGGAAGGACAGCTCGCCCAGAAAACGTGCCACCTTACCCGAGAACCATGATAAAGGCTCATCCACACTCAGCACCGCGTAGACCAACATGACGCTTGCCGGGATGGCCACGCAGGCTTGCCGCAGGCCCACATCGGAAGCCACGTCAAGCACGGCGAACGGGCGATATATGCCCACGGCACTCCCCGCATAACCCAGCAGCGCCAGGGAAACCATCACCATGGCGCCTCTCACCCACCGATTCGGGCGAAAATCCATGGCGAGAAGCGGATAGAGCAAGAGGCTGGCCGGAAAGGCACAAAGAAAGTAACTGACTTGCAGCGCCAGGAACACGACTGCTGCTATGCAGACCCAGAACGATAACGTCCAGCGGCCTTGAAGGAAAAAGACGATCGGGGCGAGGGCGAAGGTCAGCATGCTCCCCCAGAACTCGACCGTCATGGTCCACAGACTGCTGTCATAATAGTTGTCGCCGTAGATGAACGTCCGCCACGCCCCTTGCAGAAACGCGTCGGCGAAACTCGCAGTCTCCGGCGATAGCACCTTTGAAGCATTGCCGAAACTTCTCAGCCAGTCGGATTGGGTGACGGCGGCCGCATCCTTGATGAAATACAGGTCGAGCTTGAAGATGATGCAGGATGCCAGCGTCGTAACGAGTACCGGGCCGGCCAGGCGTGGCAGGCGCTTGATCGCACCCAACCGCAGATCTTGTGCCTTGCTGGTCTGAAAATAACGCTTCACGAGCACGTAGGAAGACAGGACGAAAAACAGGTAGACGGCGGAGCCGCCATTGAACGCGACGAAAGCCAGGCTTGTTTTGAGCGATTGCCCGGCCAAGTCTCCCTCGCCTTCCATCAATGGCGCAAAAGCACCCAAACAATGCCCATTCAGAACTACGAGCGCGGCGACACCTCTTAACAATTCGAGTGAAGCATCCTTGGCCAAGTATGGGCTTTCTTTGAATAATTGCTATTTAGTACGCGCGAATATAATCGTTCGGCGAACAGAGTTCGCCGTTGCTGGAGAGATTATCGCGATCTGCATTAAATTATTGTTCACGCAAGCCGGATGGCCTGCCGAGCAGCTTCGTGTTCAGGCTTTGACCGTATATATTAC
>NZ_RZPB01001137.1:0-1409 GCF_003998535.1 Mesorhizobium sp. M7A.F.Ca.AU.002.02.1.1
GGCAAATGTCCCTCCCCGAATCCCCGATGATTTTTGGCTTTTCGGGTTCAACTGGACGATTATGAGCGGCTGCGCGCTGTTTTCAAGCGGCAAAGCCAGTGCGCCGCCTCCCGTGGTTGAAACGCTCAGGTCTTCTGCGAATTGGGCTGGGCGCCGTTGTCCTTGTCCATATCCCTGACGATGCCCATGAAGCCGCGCAGGAAGCGCTCCATGTAGCCCATCGTCTTGTTGAAATCCTCTTCGCTCGGCAGTTTCGATTCGAGGCGGGCGGAGAGCGAATTCTCGAGCTTGGTGACGCGCTCGTCCATCGCCTTCATCGAGGTCTGCAAGCGGTCGACCTCGTCCTGGAAAGCGGCGCGTTCGTCGGCCGCCATCTTGCAGACGAGCTGGCCGGAGCGTTCGTCGCAGATCGACATGGCGCCGGTCTGGGTGTCCATGCGGATATAGCCGGTGGCCGACTTTTCCAGCCGGTAGCGGTCGGTTTCTTCCGAATAAGCTGAAGCCGCGACCAGCGAAACGAGCGCGGCGGGGATCAAGATGTGCTGCAGACGCATGTTGTCCTCCATGGCAAAGGCCTCAGATATCGCATGTTTGCGCCGGAAATGGGGAAGACCCTTGGCGTGGCCTTTCCCGAATGGCTGGTTCGGAATCTTTTGAAGCAATTCCCAAGGGAAAGCGCTATGCGCTTTTCCCGGGAAAACCGTTTCACACTTTTCCTGGAACTGCTCTATAGCGCAACCATGTCTCAGATTATCTACAAGATAACCCCGCAGGCGCTTTGGCGCGAGGCCGAAACGCATGGCCGCTTCACCGGCGCGCCGATTGATGTCGCAGACGGCTTCATCCACTTCTCCACGGCGGCGCAGGTCAAGGAAACGGCGGCAAAGCACTTTGCCGGCCAGACCGACCTTCTGCTGGTCGCCATCGACGGCGCCAGCCTGGGTGCTGCGCTGAGATACGAGGTCTCGCGCGGCGGTGCGCTGTTTCCGCATCTTTATGGTCCGCTCGGCCTCAAGGCTGTGCTGTGGGTCCGGCCACTGCCGCTTGGCTCCGATGGTGTGCACCAGTTCCCGGCACTGGAGGGGCAATGAGCGTGCTCGACCGGCTCGGCCAGAAGCTGCTGTTCGCCTTCGATCCGGAAACCGCGCATGGCCTGTCGATCGCGGCCTTGCGATGCGGCGTTCCGGTTGGTGCACCAGCGATCCGCGACCACAGGCTGACGGTCAGCATCTGCGGCCTCGATTTTCCCAATCCGCTCGGCATGGCGGCCGGCTATGACAAGAACGCCGAAGTGCCCGACGCGCTGCTTGGCCTGGGCTTCGGCTTTGCCGAGGTCGGCACGATCACGCCGCTGGCGCAGGCCGGCAATCCGAAGCCGCGCATTTTCCGGCTGACGGCCGACGATGCGG
>NZ_RZPB01001138.1:0-1395 GCF_003998535.1 Mesorhizobium sp. M7A.F.Ca.AU.002.02.1.1
CCCCTACTCCCCTACTCCCCTATTCCCCTACGGCCAGGTCTCTGCCAGCCGATGTCGAGCAGGCCCAGCCGGCCAAGCTCCTT
Source organism: Mesorhizobium sp. M7A.F.Ca.AU.002.02.1.1 (assembly GCF_003998535.1). Classification (NCBI taxonomy): domain Bacteria; kingdom Pseudomonadati; phylum Pseudomonadota; class Alphaproteobacteria; order Hyphomicrobiales; family Phyllobacteriaceae; genus Mesorhizobium; species Mesorhizobium sp. M7A.F.Ca.AU.002.02.1.1. Next base: position 84 of record NZ_RZPB01001138.1, read on the forward strand.
GTCCATTGCGCGAGCGACATCACGGCGCGCGCCGCCGATATCGCGCAGTTGGCGGTCGGAGAGATCCTCGACGTTCTGGTAGGCAGTATCGCGGCGGGGGAGGCGTATCGCGACCCGGGCGTGACGCAACCAGTCGAGGGTTTCGGCCAGCCAGTTCGGACGATGTGCGGACGAATTCAAAACGATGATGGACATGGTGTGCTCCGTTCTCCCCGAATATCAAATCCGGCTTGATGATGTTTCGATGGACAGATCATGCCAGATTGAAATCTCTGTAGGAAACGAGTAGTTTTCTCTCGATCATCAAGTTTTCTTTGAGGATAGGATGGCTCGTCTTCTGCCTGGGACTCGTGCCTTGAGGACGCTGGAGGCGGCGGCCCGGCACCTCAATTTCACCCGTGCCGCCGACGAGCTTGGGCTGACACCGGCCGCCGTCAGCCATCAGATCAAGGAAATCGAGGATCAGCTCGGGCTGGTGCTGTTCACGCGCACCAGCCGCACCATCCGGCTCACCGAGGCGGGAACGGTGCTGTTCGACGCCTCGGCGGACGCGCTCGACCTGCTTGGCCGGGCTGTTTCGCGGGCGCAAAAGCTGACGCGCGGCACCGCTCTTTTGAAGGTAACGCTCGACGCGCAGTTCGCGTCAAAATGGCTGATGCGACGCGTCGACGATTTTCGCAAGCGTCACCCCGATATCGAGTTGCGATTCGACATTGCCTATGAAGTGCGGGATTTCGAACTTGACGACATCGATGTCGGCATCCGTTTTGGCGCTGGCAAATATCCGGGCCTTCGCACCCACCGGCTGTTCGACAACATCCTCATTCCGGTATGCAGCCCGAGCCTTTTGACGTCCGGTCCGCCGCTGCGCGAGCCGCGCGATCTTTTCAACCATACGCTTGCGCATATCGAATGGTCGCGGCAAGGCGTGACGTGGCCGAACTGGCGGATGTGGATGGCGGCGGCCGGCATCAATGATTTCGACGACAGCCGGACAGTCGTGTTCGGAAATTCCACGGATGCCGTCCAGGCAGCGCTCGACGGCAATGCCGTTGCGCTCGCCGATTTCGCCATGGTGGCGAACGACCTTTCCCAGGGCAGGCTGGTGCAGCCTTTCGAACTCGGCCTGCGCGTGGCGCCCGAGTTCGCCTATTTCCTGGTCTATCCCGAGAATACCGCCGACGATCCGCGCATCGTCGCCTTTCGCGAATGGATGCTAGAGGAAGTCGCCAAGACGCGGACCACGGATAAAGGGCAGTAGGGCAGTAGGGCAGTAGGGCAGTAGGGCAGTAGGGCAGTAGGGCAGTAGGGC
>NZ_RZPB01001139.1:0-1394 GCF_003998535.1 Mesorhizobium sp. M7A.F.Ca.AU.002.02.1.1
GCATTGCCGAAGGCAGATCGAAAAGGCTGTCGCAAACAAGATCGGCGCCAAGCTCTTCCACCGGAATGTGGCTGTAGCCGCCACGCAGCAGAATGACGGGCATGCCGGCGGCGCGTGCGGCGCCCAGGTCAGCGCCACTGTCTCCGACCAGCAGCGCGTCACCCGGGTCGACGCCTAGTTGTGCCAACGCCAGCAGCAGGGCATCGGGCGCCGGTTTCAGGTATGTCACCGCGTCTCCGCCGACGATCGCACCGAAATATTCCGTCAATCCGAAATGAAGCAGGATTTCGCGGGTCGCCAACTGCGGTTTGTTGGTTGCCACCCCCATGCTTACTCCGCCCAAATGAAAGTGGGTGAGGGCCTCCCTGACGCCAGGCATCAGCCTTGTCAGGCCGGTCAGGTGCCGGCGGTAGATAGGCGCCATGACGCGGTTTGCCTCATCGAGAGCGTTGCCGAGCAGTGGCGCTCCCGATGCCGCGAAGGCTCGCTCGATCAGTTTCCTGACACCGCCGCCGATCATGGCCTTGACCCGGTCCAGGCGCAGCGGCGGCAGATCGCGGCTGGCCAGCAATTCGTTGACGGCGGCCGCTATGTCCGGTGCCGAGTCGACCAGCGTGCCGTCGAGGTCGAACAGGATCGCCTTCGGCGATCGAAGCGGCCTACCTGCGCCGACGTTCATGCGTCATCCTTCCACTTGATCGAGCAGCCGATCGAGGCGACCTGGTCCAGCGGCCCGTCGCCGGTTCGGGCAACCTGCTTCATCGCCTCGAACAGATCGCGTCTCAGCCCGGGCGCTCCGGCTTCTCGTCGCGAGGCGTCCAGCCGACCGCGATATTGCAATCCCAACTCGCTGTTGAACCCGAAGAAATCGGGAGTGCACACCGCCACGTAATCGCGCGCTACAGTTTGGCGCTGGTCGTGCAGGTAAGGGAAGCTGAAGCCGTTCGTCGTGGCGAAGAGCTTCATTTGGTCGAAGGAATCCTCCGGGTAGGTGTCGGCATCGTTCGAGTTGATTGCGACAAAGCCGATACCTTCGGCCTTGAGGTCGTTGGCATCGCGCACGATACGTGAAATCACCGCCTTCACATAAGGGCAGTGATTGCAGATGAAGGCCACGACCAGGCCGTTCGGGCCGGCCTGGCTGAGGATCGAATGCGACCTGCCGTCGACGCCGGGCAAAACGGCATCGATCGCGCGCCAGCCGAAATCGCAGACAGGGGGAACGGCCGCCATGCTTGCCTCCGATGAAATGGTTTACGCGGCTTTCCGGATCGCACCGTCGGCCGCCTGTCGGATGGTTCCAATGTTGGCGCGGTAGGCCGCCTCGGTGCCCCCCTTGAACACGGCCGACCCGGCGACCAGCACATTGGCGCCGGGTCGGCCGTGTTCAAGGG
>NZ_RZPB01000113.1:0-11810 GCF_003998535.1 Mesorhizobium sp. M7A.F.Ca.AU.002.02.1.1
CCTTCCCCTCCTCCCGGGGTTTGCCCACAAAACCGGCGCCCGCCGCACCTCCTCCCGCGGCGGGCGCTGTTTCCCAGGGGCAAGACGAATTTTGCTCCAGAGGTTTCGCCCCTTCTAAAAATGGCGAAAGGAATTTCGTCAAAGCCGACCTCCTCCCCGGCGATGACGAATATGGCCGGCCTTCACCTCCTCCCGAAGGTCGACCCGAAAAACGACACCCGCCGGACCTCCTCCCCCGGCGGGTGTTGTTGTTTTCACGAGGCGCTCCCATCAGCAGCTGTTTGCCCCGCACCGCGCACGGCAATTGCAATCGCCGCACCAAGCGATTATTCCGGCGCTCATGAGCAAAAACCCAATCCACATCATCGGCGGCGGCCTCGCCGGTTCCGAAGCCGCCTGGCAGGCAGCGCAAGCCGGCGTGCCCGTCATCCTGCATGAAATGCGGCCCGTTCGTGGCACCGATGCGCACAAGACCGATAGCCTGGCCGAGCTCGTCTGTTCCAATTCCTTCCGCTCCGACGACGCCGACAACAACGCGGTCGGCCTGTTGCACGCCGGAATGCGGCTGGCCGGCTCGTTGATCATGAGCGCCGGCGACGCCAACCAGGTTCCGGCCGGCGGCGCGCTGGCCGTCGATCGCGACGGATTCGCCGATGCCGTGACGAAAAAACTCGAAGCACACCCGCTGATCACCATCCGGCGCGAGGAAGTGCCAGGTCTGCCGCCGACGGATTGGGACCAGGCGATCGTTGCCACGGGTCCGTTGACCGCCCCCGGGCTTGCCCAGTCGATCGCGGAAGCGACCGGCGCCGATGCGCTCGCCTTCTTCGACGCCATTGCGCCGATCATCCATTTCGACACGATCGACATGAATACCTGCTGGTTCCAGTCGCGCTACGACAAGGTCGGGCCAGGCGGCACCGGCAAGGACTACATCAATTGTCCGATGGACAAGGACCAGTACCTTGCCTTCGTGCAAGCGCTGGTCGACGGCCAGAAAACCGAATTCAAGCAATGGGAAGGCACGCCCTATTTCGACGGCTGCCTGCCGATCGAAGTCATGGCCGAGCGCGGTGTCGAGACGCTACGCTACGGGCCTATGAAGCCGATGGGGCTGACCAATGCCCACAATCCGACGGTAAAGGCCTATGCCGTCGTCCAGTTGCGGCAGGACAATGCGCTGGGCACGCTCTACAACATGGTCGGTTTCCAGACCAAGTTGAAGCATGCCGAGCAGGTGCGCATCTTCCGCACCATACCGGGTCTCGAAAACGCTGATTTCGCCCGTCTCGGCGGCCTGCACCGCAACACCTACATCAACTCGCCGACCTTGCTCGACGCTTCGCTGCAACTGAAGTCGCGGCCCGGCCTGCGTTTCGCCGGCCAGATCACCGGCTGCGAAGGCTATGTCGAAAGTGCGGCCATCGGCCTGCTCGCCGGCCGCTTCGCCGCAGCGGAGCGGCTCGGCCTTGCTCCGTCCCTGCCGCCGCTGACCACGGCCTTCGGCGCTCTGCTCAACCACATCACCGGCGGTCATATTGTCTCCGATGACGAGCCGGGAAAGCGCTCATTCCAGCCGATGAACGTCAATTTCGGCCTGTTCCCACCTGTCGAAGCTCCGAAGGCCGAGGGCAAACGCATGCGCGGCAAGGACAAGACCGTTGCCAAGCGGCACGCCATCACATCGCGTGCGCAGGCTGATTGCCGAGAATGGCTAGGGCTGCCGGCACAAGCGCAAGCCGCCGAGTAGTCCGTGGCCAAGCACTCCGAGCTGCACCAGCTTCTGCCGTCGGACCTGCCGCCGAGTGGCGAACCTTTCGCCGGCGACTACGAAATTTGCTGGAGCATCTATGTCAGATGCACCAACCTGCGGAAGCTGCGCGAAGTTCATATACCCGCTATCGAGGCGCTAATAGGTCAGCCTCACGGGGGCCAAGGTTGGCTGTACGAAAATGAAAATTACAATGAGAACCGTGATCGAAGCTTGAAGAGAATCATTGCCGTTCAGCCTGTCGAAGGTCCCTACAATGACCGGCTAATTCTGGATTTCATGAAAGCGATCTATTCGCTGTCATCCTTCTGGGCGATCCAAGCCCGTCTGGATCCCTCACATCCTCATGGCGCCTACCTCAGTGCACGATTCACGCAGGAGGCTCCCAGCTCGGAGGCGCCGGCTATTGTCGACGCGCTGGTTGAGTTCGAAGCCAATTTTACAGATTTGGGGGGCCATGAATTCGGCCGGCATTTCGGCACAACTCGGCGCATTAGCGCCACCATGCCGGATGGTTCGGAAGCTGGCCGGGCGAAACCCAGGCGCTAGGACCTCATCGTTGGCCGCACGGATGAAGCAGGATACAATCCCACTTGCTGTCCAATGGGAGCCGTTCCACGGAATTCGCCGAGAAACTTTCTGTCACAGTCACGCCAGCAATGGCCCGCCTTATCCGCCAAAAAGTCGAAGACGGCTCTTTCGGCTCGGCGAGCGAAGTCATCCGCGCGGCGCTCCGGGCCTTCCAGCGCGAGGAAGAGGAGCATGCCGAGCGCCTAGCCGCGATCCGGGCCAAGATAAAGGCTTCGATCGAAGATACGCGTCCCGCTATTCCGCTGGATCACGCCATCGCGCAAGTGAGGGAACGAATCGCGCAATTGGCGTACGACAGCGATGACGACGGACCCTCCTGACATAAGAAGTTCTACTCGGCGGGCTCGACACCCACGCTTGGCAACCCAGGCTTCCCCGCCTCAGCAGGATTTCGCCTGACATAGGCAGCCTTCAAACTCTCCGAAGTCTCGCGCGAGCCGTCATGGCTCCAGCCGGGAGGCTTGATCAGATAGTTCAGGCGATCGCTCAAGGTCAGACCGGGCGCAAAGGCATCCCTGAACATGCCGATCCATTCATGGAATGCCACTTTCAGCGGATTGAAGGTGCCGAGATTCCTGACGATGCCGTAGCGCGGCCGGTCTTCTTCCAGTTCCCCGACGAAGGTGCCGAACATGCGGTCCCAGATGATCAGCGTGCCGGCATAGTTGGCGTCGAGATAGCGCGGATTGGTGGCGTGGTGGACGCGGTGGTGTGAGGGCGTGTTGAAGACGAACTCGAACCAGCCCCACATCTTGCCGATGGTCTCGGTGTGGATCCAGAATTGCCAGACCAAATTGAAGCCGAAGGTGAAGGCAATCACCGCCGGGTGGAAGCCGAGCAGCACCAGCGGCGCCTGCAGCACGAACATGAAGGTGAACAGGCCCGTCCAGCTCTGCCGCAGCGCTGTCGACAGATTGTAGTGCTGGCTGGAATGGTGGTTGACGTGTTCGGCCCACACCCAGCGCACCCGGTGCGCGATGCGGTGATAGAAATAGTAGCGCAGATCATCGAGCAGGAAGGCCACCAGAAAGACCCAGATCGACAGGCCGAGATTGAAGACGCGGAACTGCCAGAGCCACAGCAACGCCCAGTAGGACACGACGCCAAGCAGCAGCCCGGCAACGACATTGCCGGTACCCATCATCAGGCTGGTCAATGTGTCGCGCGTTTCGAACGAACCCTTGGCACGGCCGGTGCGCACCAACCAAAGCTCGATCAGGATCGCGACAACGAAGAACGGGATGGCCAGTTGAGTGACCTGCGGAAAATTGTAGTCGTCCATCATGCCGCCTCTCCGCCGAAACTCTGCGGCTCAAGCGCCTTCAGCAAGCCTTGCGCATCCGTTGCGCTGGCAAAGCGGAAGCGGCCGCCCTTCCAGGTGAAATCGGCGAGCCGCAGCGAGACCGTATTCCCGTCTCCAGCGTCCAAAATCGTGACATCTTGAGGCGTGACGATGCGGGTCAAGAAGCAGTCGCCTACGCTGTGAACGATCCCGAAGCGCCCTCGCCCGATATCCAGGAACGCGGTCCCGGCATCTGCTGTCAGGCGGACTGCCGCCACGATCTCGTCGGGAAAATCCTCGGCGAACCGGCTCTTCGCATGATCTGCGCCACTGAGCGTCGCCGTCTTGCTGCCGCCAGTGAAATGCACCGCGGCAACCGACAGCGCGATGCCAAGGGCGACGATCGCAACCAGCAAAGGCAAGCTCATTGAATGGGTATCTCCTCCGGCCGGCCTGTCGTCTATGGCGACAGTTTTGGCGCGGAGACTTCTTAGCACGGTTGACGTTTACGTCAAAGTGCTGGCCAACCCTTGCTCGCGCGGCGCAGCAATAGCCAATGCCGGCGCAAGGCCGAGAGCCGCGCCACGCCACCGAACGGCGAGCCATTCTCCATCTTGCCGAGATAGGCGCGCGACAGGGCCAGCGGCAGGAATGCCGGGCGCAGCGAGACCGGGAGAGCCGGTGCGCCTTGCTCGAAGGCGGAAAGATGTTCCCGTGCCAGCGCCATCATCGCCGCCACCGCGCGTTTGGCGCCGGATCCGCCGTCGCCGGTGACGCATTCTTCCGGCGACGATCCCGCTGCCGCCAGAATGTCGGCCGGGACAAAACATTGTCCGCGCTGGCGGTGCAGCGGCAACAGCAGCAGCAGGCCGGTCATCGCCTGTGCGCAGCCTGCCCTGCCCGCCAGTTCGGCAAAGCGCGGCGCCTCGACGGGATCGAGCACCATCGCCGCAAGCTGGATGAGCGCTGCGGCCGTCTCGCCGCAATAGCCTTCCAGATCGGTGCGCGACGGCATCGGGTCGTCGTAGAGGTCGAAGATGCGCGCATCGAGCATGTTCTCGAAGGCCGGCTTCGGCAGGCCGAATGTCGCTATCGTAGCGTTCACGGCTTCGGCAGTGGGATGGCCGGCGCCGGCCTCGCCGCCGGCGGCAATGACATCGCGCCACCATTGCAGCCGCACCTCGCCCGGTAGCGCCTCATGGATGCGATCGCGAATACCTGATATCTCCGCGTTGAAGGCGTAGAGCGAAAACAGCGCGTCGCGCTTGCCGTCCGGCGCGTAGAGCGCGGTCAGATAGCGATCATGATCGGCGGCGCGCACCGCGTCCATGACGATTTCAGCGCTTCGAGACATGTCAATCGACGGCAATGAGCGCGGCGGCCACGGCGCGCTCTTCCGCCAGAAGGACATTGTAGGTCCGCACCGCGGCCCCCGTCGACATCGGGTCGGATGCAACGCCGGCGGCCTTCAGCGCGGCCCGCAATGCAGCGGGCAACGGCCGAAGATCCCTGCCCATGCCGACCAGCAGGATCTCGATCTTGTCGGCCTCGGACAGCAGCCTGTCAAAATCCGCCACCGTCAGCGCCAAGGGGTCCACCGGCTCCCAGCCATGGATGCCGGATGGCAGACAGAGCAGCGAACCGCGATGCGACATGTCGGCAAAGCGGAATCCGCCATTGCCGTAGGCTTCGATCGGCGCGCGGCCCGGGAAATGCGCCTCGCGGATGACGATGCCTTTGCTGGTCACCGTTAAACCTCTTCGGGGGCGCGCGTCAGGTCGCGACCGCCTTGCCGCCATTGACCGGCTTCTCCTCGTCGGCCGTAGCCTGCGGCCGCAGTTTGAACAGGATCAGCAGCGGGGCGGCGATGAAGATCGACGAATAGGTGCCGAAGATGACGCCGAACAGCATGGCCATGGTGAACGAGCGGATCACCTCGCCGCCGAAAAGCACCAGCGCCAGCAGCGCCAGGATCGTCGTCACCGAGGTCAGCGTCGTTCTCGACAGCGTCTCGTTGATGGCGTTGTTCAGGAGTTGCGGCAGCGGCATGCGCTTGTATTTTCGCAGATCCTCTCGGACACGGTCATAGACCACGATCGTATCGTTCAGCGAATAGCCGATGATCGTCAGGATCGCCGCCAGTGACGACTGGTTGAACTCCAGCCCGGAGATGACGAAGAAGCCGAGCGTCATGACCACATCGTGCACCGTCGCCACGATGGCGCCGACCGCGAACTGCCATTCGAAGCGGAACCAGACATAGATCAGGATACCGAGCAACGCGATCAGCATGGCGATCGTGCCTTGCTTGGCGAGCTCGCCGGACACGGTCGGTCCCACCACTTCGACGCGGCGGAAGTCATAATTATCCTGCAGCTCGCCGCGCACCTTGTCGATGACGGTCTGCTCGGCATTTTCGCCACCATCCTGCGTCCCGACGCGGATCAGCACGTCGTTCGGCGTACCGAACTGCTGCACCTGGACTTCACCGATGTTGAGTTCGGTCAGCCGCGCGCGGAGGTCGGCGAGATCGGCATTGCCGCTCTTGGCCTGCACTTCGATCAGCGAACCGCCCTTGAAATCGATGCCGTAGTTGATGCCGACGGTCATGAACAGCACCACCGACAGGATCGAAAGTGCGCTGGACAGCGTGAACGTCCAGCGACGGATGCCCATGAAGGGGATCTTGGTGCCGGGCGGAACGAAGGTCACCGGCGCCTTCGGCAATTCCTTCGGGCGAGTACGCCGCAGCCAGATCGAGACCAGCAGACGGGTGAAGGTGAAGGCGGTGAAGACGGTCGTCAGAATGCCGATGGCATAGGTGATGGCAAAGCCCTTCACCGGCCCGGTACCGAGATAGAACAGCACCACGGTGGCGATCAGCGAGGTGATGTTGGAATCGACGATGGTCGCCAGCGCCTTGGTGAAACCGGTATCGATCGCCTGGATGACCGAGCGGCCGGCGCGCCGCTCCTCGCGGATGCGCTCGTAGATCAGCACGTTGGAATCGACCGCCATGCCGATGGTCAGCACGATACCGGCGATACCAGGCAAGGTCAGCGTCGCGCCAAGCAGCGAGAGCACGCCGACGATCATCGCCACGTGCACCGCCAGCGCGATGTTGGCGAGGAAGCCGAGGAAGCCGTAGGCGACGAACATGAAGGCAACGACGAGGATAGAACCGATGATGCCGGCAACCTTGCCGGCATGGATCGAATCCTGGCCAAGGCCCGGACCAACGGTACGCTCCTCGATGACGGTTAGCGTCGCCGGCAGCGCGCCGTGGTCCATGCCGAATTCGAAGACGAAGCGGTCTATTGCTTCGGTGGTGACCCCGGGCTGGACCATCGGCACCAGCTCGTCGAGGCAGCGCGCGGTGAGATCGCATGCCTTGCGCATGCCGGCAAAGCCGTCCTCGCCATAGAGGCGGATCTGGCCGGTATTTCTGAGCGGGGCCGTGGCAGCGTCGAGATAGGTGACCATTTTGTCCGTGTAGCGGGTAGGGCCCTGCAAGAGAGCCGACGTGAAGATCTCCCCAGATTTGGCACTTGAGGGCAAAAGGTTCAAGGAAGAACTGCCCGATGCACCCGCACAGTTCGAGATATTCGCCTTGCATGGGCGGTTCAGCGACCCAAGTGACGACACATTTCTGGGCCAAAAGCCGGTCAAAGCAACTTTTGACGACGAACGGCGTTGCTGCGGTGGCGCCAGTTCGGGAGACAGGAAATGGACAGACTGCAATTCGAGGTGCCGGTGCGCATAGCGCCCGCGCCCGGCCTGCCGGTCGAGGAGATCTACGGCGTCGAACAGGCGCTCGATTTTCTCCAGGACTGGCCTGCGCGCCGTCAGGGCCCGATCTACCAGAAAGCCTTCAACGCCTGCTTTGGGGCCACGGTAGACGTGGTCAAGACCGAGGATGCTTGCCGGGCGTTCATGGCGTTTTGCCGGGCCAGCGGACTGATGGCCAGGGATATGATGACGCCGCGCAAGCGCGGCGGTGAGGCGAGGGCGCTCCAGGCCTAAGGGCCGCCGCCGTTTCGCCTGCCCCCCACTGCAACCAATGAAGCGCGTTTGACGCACAGGCGATGTCGCGAGCGTATCGTTGCGTCCCCGCACCCACGTCAGCGCCGTTAAGCTTCCGTTTCCACCTTCCCGGCTACGCCATTGCTTGTTGGCAATGGTTGATTCGTTGCGTCAGTCTCATGGTTCGGAAGATGTCCCCAGAAAAAATCCGTGCATTCCCGATCGACCGTCAGGTATTCTTGGTCAGAGAGGTTGCTGCCAAGCTCGGCAACCTGCATGGCGAGACCGCCACCTCGTTCTGGAGGGCCAAGGCGTCGGAGTTGCTCGATCTTGTGGTCGGCTCCGGCAGGGACAGAACAGCAGCCAGCGATGAAGTGCGCAGGTTTTTCCAAGCCGTGCAAAGAGAGATGTCGGCCGGGGTGGTTGCGGAGCCGATGCCGATTCTTTCCGCTTGAAGAAAATCCTGCACAGCTTTGGCTTCCCACTGCATTCTCCAACAGTGCGAGCAGCAACACATCGGTGTTTGCTGCCTTCGACGGCAAGTTCGCTGATCGGGTGCGAACCCATGGCTGCCTATCGCAGGCGGATGCTCTAGGACATCGATGCTCTCTCTCGCCGCCTCCCGCTGGCCCTAGCCCTTCTCGCTTGCCAGGAAGTGCGCTCGCGCGTTGATCAGCCAGCGAAGCACTTCTTTTTTGAAGCCAATGGACCACTGCTCAAAAATGCACCGAACTTTTTAGCCATTCGTTCATTTATGCGTGCTTTCTAATCTAAGCCATGGCCTTGAATAGCTTCACCCGTGTTCGGCTTGTAATGGACGCCATGCGCCGGAGCACGGGCGCAAATGTCGCCACCATTTTTGCCCTCACCTTGCCGGTCGTTGTCGGCGCTGCGGGCTTCGGCGTCGAGACCTCCTATTGGTACTACAACAGCCTGAGATTGCAGGCGACGGCCGATGCAGCCGCCTATGCCGGAGCGCTCGAACAGATTTCGGGTTCCGACAAGCCGACGATCGTCGCGGCTGCGACCCAGTCCGCGGCGTCGAACGGGCTGGGCTCGGGCACGATCGTCGTCAATACGCCGCCCGCGTCCGGACCGAATACGGCGAAAAAAGCGGTCGAGGTGATCGTCGGCCAGAAGCTCGACCGGATGTTCACCCTGATCTTCACACAGGAAAAGGTTCCCGAACAGGCGAGGGCGGTGGCCGTCATTACCGATGCCTCGAGTGCTTGCATGCTCGCGCTCGATCCGTCCGCGTCGCAGGCGGTGCTGTTTTCCGGCAGCACCAGCGTTAAGCTCACCGGCTGCTCGGTCATGTCCAATTCCATCGCCTCCGACGCCATCAAGCTTCAGGGCGCGGCCGGTCTGCAGGCCGATTGCCTGATATCGGCGGGCGGTGTCTCTCTCAGCAATCCCGTCACCCCCGTCTGCGCGGCCCCGATCACCCAGGCACTGCCCGCCGGCGATCCCTTTGTCGACCTGCCGGCCCCGGTGGCCGCGACCCCCTGCCTGAACGACAACAAGGCGACGCTCGGTCCAGGCACCTATTGCAGCGGCATGAACCTGAAGGGCAACGTCACGCTTTCGCCCGGCGTTTATGTCGTCCAGGGCAATCTCAAGATAAACGCCAACGCGGCCATCACCGGCGCCGGGGTGACCATCTTCATGTCCGGCAGCTCGACCGTCAGCATGAATGGCAATGCGTCCGTGAAGCTCAGCGCGGCGACTTCGGGCACCTACTCAGGCGTTCTGTTCTACGGCGACAGGACCGGCATGAGTGCATCCAGCACATTCAACGGCACAGCGGACTCGCTTTTGACCGGGGCCATCTATTTCCCCAAGCAGCAAGTGAGCTATCTTGGCAACTTCTCGGGCAATGGCGGCTGCACCAGGGTCGTCGCAAATACGATTCAATGGTCCGGTAATTCAACCATCAATCAGGATTGCTCGAGCCTCGGAGTGCCCAACATTCCAGCCGCGCGGTCCGTGGCACTGTCCGAGTAGCTCCGTGGGGCGCCGGTCGATGCCGATCCTCGGCGATGATTCGGGCGTTGCGGCGGTCGAGTTCGCGATGGTGCTGCCCATTCTGTGCCTGGTGCTGCTTGGTATTCTGGACGGCTGGTCCTACATAACGAGTTCACTGTCGATGCGCGCCGGTGTGAAGACGGCCGCGAACCTGGTCATGAGCGGATCGACCGATGATGCGGCGACCCAGGCCCTTGCCATTGCGAGCTGGGAAAATCGGCCGGAAGACGGCCAGGTCACGCTAAGCCACATCCGTATGTGCGGGACGACCGTGGTCGACGCTTCCACCATGTGCAGTGGGCCCAAGGTGCCGTCGATCTATGTCCAGATACAGGCATCGGGCACCTGGGTGCCGCCAATTGCCTTCGGCGCCTTTGCCGCTCCCACCGTCATCGGTCACCAGGAGGTGATCCGTGTCCGCTAGGGTAAGCGCGTTGCGGCGGGATCGATCGGGCGGGGCCGGGCTGGAGTTCGCGCTGATCGCCCCCTTCCTTGTCATGCTGCTGTTCGGAATATTCGCCTTTGGCTGGTCGATGCACTCGGTCTCCAGTGTTCGCTATACGCTGGAGACGTCAGCGCGCTCGCTGCAGCTTAAGAACACGCTGACCCAGGCCGACATTCAATCGATCGCCACGCAGAAATTGCAGGCCTTGGGGTTCAAGGACGTGAACGTCACGATCGCCATCGACCCGGTGAGCGGCGGCTTCCGCATGGCGCATCTGACCGCCGCCTATGCCTTCGTCATCGACTTCCCCTACTTCAGTTCCTTCCCGATCAACTACGCGACAACCGTTACCGTGCCGCTGCTTGGCAGCGGCTAGGCTGTGGCCTGATAGCCTCGCGCGCCGGGGCTCTGCCAATGCACCGGTTTGGCGGTCGTGGCGCAAGCTTGGCACTCGGCCTGCTTTTTATGGCACGGGGCTAGCTAATATATTCGTTAGTGCTAATATTAAGATTACGTTACGTCATGTTCGACCATCTGTCGGGTGCAATGTGGGGGTTCCAATGAGAGTGGCTGTATTGTGCGCGGCTGTTGTTTTCGCTGCGACCGGTGTCGCTGTTGCCAAGGAAAAGAAGGCGGCGGTCAGTGACGCTGCCGCCTTGTGTTCCACGAAACCGTCGACCAAGAAGCCCGTTGCAAATCTGGACTGCGGTTTCACCGGAACCGCCAAATCGGAAGATAGCGGGGCAAAGGCAGAGCCGCGTCTCGGATACGACTCCAATCCGTGGATCATAACAGGCTTTTGACTTTGCACTGTCGGATGCCGGTTGAAGCGCTGAAGAGGGTCGTCTTGAGCGGCGCGCGACCCGTTCTCATGTAGGCTCCCGCACGCAAACTAGGCAAATAAATACGGACTTGCCACTCGGGGCTTCGCCCCGTTGTCGCAATGCCGTGAAAGCCCAACTCGACCGTGCAATAAAAAGCCCGCCACGGGGGCGACCTGCGGCGGGCTCTTGGAGCGGCTACATCCCTTAGGAATCGACCACTTTGTAGCAGGATTATGACCCGTGTGGCCGCGTTGGCCTATGGTGTGATCGCGGAAGACTGCGCGTCAGTTGAAGAGAGCAGCAGAGAGCCAAGCGAAATTGCCGACATTGGGAGGGAGGTTTGCGCCAAACGCAAATTTTTCTGGTACGCCCAAGGGGAATCGAACCCCTGTTACCGCCGTGAAAGGGCGGTGTCCTAACCGCTAGACGATGGGCGCGCTCAGACGAAGCGGCTTATACTGGCGTTGTGCGCAACCGGCAACCCGTCAGGTGCCACCTTGGACAACTTTTTTCCAGGCCTGCCAAATCAACGGTTTGCCGAGGGCTGGCAGGCTTGACGATTAGCGGCGACACCCATCGTTTCGTCATCCACGGGCGGAGCAAGGAGCGCTCCGTCGCGAAGACCCGAGGATGACGAAGTTGGGGACGCTTCAGCCTATCTCGAATGTTCAGGAGGCTGGAACGATATTGCCGGAACGGCCTTGGCGGCTGACAGGCGTAGGCCGTCAAATAGCGCTGCTAGCCGTCACCGCCGCTGCGCCGGCGGCAGCGCCAGTTCCAGTCGCGCTCGGGACCGACGTCGACGTGAACCGATTCTGTGTGGCAGTATGTGCCGACACCGCCGCGACC
>NZ_RZPB01001140.1:0-1390 GCF_003998535.1 Mesorhizobium sp. M7A.F.Ca.AU.002.02.1.1
CCTCAGCCTCCTGCGCTTCCGCGCGCAGCAGTGCCTGACGATCGGCGACCGGAATCTGGTAGTAATCGGGGTGGATTTCACTGAAGGCGAGAAAACCGTGACGGTTGCCGCCATATTCGACAAAGGCTGCCTGAAGGGAGGGCTCTACGCGCGTTACGCGGGCTAGGTAGATGTTTCCTTTGAGCTGCTTCTTGTCCTGGGATTCAAAGTCGAATTCTTCAATACGGTTACCGCGTATGACGACAACGCGTGTTTCCTCCGGGTGGGAGGCGTCTATCAGCATTTTGTTGGGCATTATTTCGTTTCCCCCCGGCAGCCGTCAGCCGCAGCTTGCGAGGCAAAGCCTGCTGCTGCGTGTCTGGAATGTGGGTGCCGGATATTTGAACGTCCGTCGGCCGCCGCTTGAGCGCCATGGCGGTGCCGCCCGCAGCCATAATGGCGCGGTTTGATGCGGACCTTTCCATGATTGCGCTTGAAGCCATCGTCACCAACAGAACCTTTTGAACCAAAGCCCGGACGAACCGGACCAGCTTGTTTGCTCATACAGAGCCGGCACGGGAACAAACCCGGCCGTTTTCCTCACGCAGGCGATTCCCCCGCCACGGGAGCACGCCTGCGAAATTCGTCGCGATCACCTGAACCCTTTTCGCCTGAAGCGAAAGGAGCCGCCTTTACGTCTGACCCTGTAGCAAGAAGCTGCGGAGGAGGGCGGTTCCAGGATTGCAGTGATCCACCATCGCTTTTATGATTTGGCGGGGTGGATGGCAACCCCGATTTCCGATGCCGGCAAAAAGCCGTTCCGTAGCGTAAAGCCAGGCTTGCGGCCCTGCATGAAAAGGCTTGGTTAACCTTCTCTGGATACCAATCGTTAATCGAGTTCGCGGCCTAACCGGCATTTCGACGAAACGACCGGGCGCCGGGCGCCAAACCGGGAGCGACTGCAAGAGAGATGGGATTGGCGGACTTCACAGACAAGGGATGTCGTGTCGGCGGCCGGATCCTGGCCGCTTTCTGCCTCTTGCTGCTGCTGGCGGCCTCATCCGTCTTGTCCTCAAATGCCAGTGCCGCCGACGCTCCGCTCGTGGCAAAAGGCTACAAGATGGCCGGCGATGCCACCAAGATGCGCATCGTCATGGATTTCGACCGCGAACCCGATATCAAATGGTTCCTGCTGCGTGGTCCCAACCGTCTTGTCATCGATCTCGCGAATACGAGATTCGCCGTGGATGCCAAGGATTTGAAGGCGCGGGGCCTGGTCAAGGGCGTGCGCCTGGGCGAACTCGGCGAGGGCGTTTCGCGTCTGATCCTCACCGGCAAGGGACCCTTTGCCGTCGACAAGCTCGACGTGCTCAAGAACGAGGACGGAACCGGCTACCGCATTGCCATCGAC
>NZ_RZPB01001141.1:0-1384 GCF_003998535.1 Mesorhizobium sp. M7A.F.Ca.AU.002.02.1.1
ATGCAGCACGGCATGACGCTCGCCATCGGTGGCCGCGCGACCCTGCATGCCAGCCTCGGCTTCCTTGCCCGCCGGCAGTTGAAGCGTGCCTGTGTGGTGGCGCTCGTCGGCAGCCTGCCGCACTCGCAATGGATCAATCCGTCCATCGTTGCCGCCAAGGTAGCCGATGTCTTCGAGGTCGACAGCTACCAGATCACCGCGCCGGTCACGGTCGACAATTCCTCGCTGCGCGATCTCCTCTGGGCGCAGCCGACCCTGCAGGATGTACGCCAACGCGCGGCCGCCGCCGACATCGCGCTGCTCACCGTCGGCGACATGTCGCCGGACGCCACCATCTTCCGGCATGGCATCGTTCCGTCATCGCTGATCGCTCCGTTGAAAGCGAAGGGCGCGGTCGCCAACATGCTGTGCTATTTCGTCGATGCCAATGGCCGTTTGGTGGACCACGAGGTAAACGGGCGTGTCATGGCCATCGATCTCGATGTGGTCGGCAAGGTGCCGAATGTGGTTCTCGCCGCGGGCGGCAAGCGCAAGGTCGCGGCGATCCTCGCCGCACTGAAAGCCGTCGACACCAATGTGCTGATCACTGACAGCGATACCGCCACGGCGCTGCTTGCCAAGGGCGGTTAGATCAGCCCGCGCTCGCGCAAAAAATCCTCGACGCCGACATGGGTCATGGATTCGAATTCGGCGATCGCCTCGGCCACCCGCTTGCGCTGCGCCGCCAACAGTGTGAACACCTGCTTCATCTCGCCGGAAACACCAAAACGGCTCCACCGCTCGGCGATATGCGTGGGCAGACCGATGTCGGCGCAGAACGCGTCCAGACTGTCATAGCCGAGGCTGGCGACGAGCTGCCTGGTCTCCTCCGCCGACATGCGAGGCTCGAAGGCGTGGTCGTGCAGGCGCTGCGCCACCAGCTTGATGTCGGATGGCGACGCACCCATGACCTTGCCGAACAGGGTTTTGACGTCAGATGGGTCGAATGCAGGCATATTTGGCCTCCCTGGATCGCAATCCAGATAGAACATGGGTCAAGGGTCAGCGCCTGACAAGTCGTTTCTGTCGCAAGCCGGCGCATCAGTCGGCGCCGGCTTCTGCTTGGTGGATCAGACCAGCAGGCCCATCGGATTTTCAAGGAGGTTCTTGAAGGCGACCAGCAGTTCGGCACCCAGCGCACCGTCCACGGCGCGGTGGTCGGTCGACAGCGTCACCGACATCACGGTGGCTATTCTGATCTCGCCGTTCTTGACCACTGCCCGCTCCTCGCCGGCGCCGACTGCCAGGATGGTCGCGTGCGGCGGGTTGATGACCGCGGCAAAATCCTTGATGCCGAACATGCCGAGATTGGACACCGCCGTGGTGCCACCCTGATACTCTTCCG
>NZ_RZPB01001142.1:0-1384 GCF_003998535.1 Mesorhizobium sp. M7A.F.Ca.AU.002.02.1.1
CCTGTGTCACGCCGATGGCGATGATGCCGACGATCGACACCTGCAGGATGATGATCTGCAGGCGCGCTTCGTTGAAGATGCCGCCGACATCGCTGCGTGTGTTGAACAGGAAGCTGTCGCCGAGAAAGATGCGGCCGATCAGTTCGAAGATGACGACGAGAATGACCAGGGCCAGGAAAACATTGAACTCGGCCGGCCATGTGCGCTTCTTCGCATCATAACCGACGCCGCCGACGCCATGAGATGTCTGTGCCACGTATTCTGTCCTCCATCAGCCGCGGTCGCCCTCGCGCCGTGCCGGCGCTGAGGGAGAGAGGGAGCGGCGCTGTCTTGATCGAGAGCGCCGCTCCGTATCGAACCGCTGGCGGCTCAGTTCTTCTTCAGGAACTTGTCGATGTTGGCTGGCGTCACCAGCTGGAAGGGCACGTAGACCTTGTGCTCGACCTTCTCGCCCTTGGAGAGCTTGAGCGCCGCATCGAGAGCGCCGGCGCCCTGGCCGGCCGCGTCCTGGAACACAGTTACGTCGAGGTCGCCCGCCTGCATGGCCGCCAGCGCGTCCTGGGTGGCATCGACGCCGCCGACGACAACCGCCTTCATGTCGATGTTGCCGGCCTTCATCGCCTGGATGGCGCCGATGGCGCTTTCGTCATTGTTGGCGATGACGCCATCGAACGGCTTGCCGGTCGAAAGCCAGTTGGTCATCAGGTTCTGCGCCTCGTCGCGGTTCCAGTTCGACGTCTGCTTGTCGATGATCTTGATGAAGCTGCAATCCGGCGTCGCGATCACATCGTCGATGTCCTTGGTGCGCTGCACGGCGGCCTGGTTGGAAAGCTCGCCCATGATCACATAGACATTGGCTTCCTTCTTGCCGGCTTCCTTGAACAGGCGGCAGACTTCCTTGGTCTCGAGCGTGCCGGAATCGGCTTCGTTCGAGGCGACGAAGGCCTGGTTGTCGGGCAGCGTGTCGACGTTGACCGGCTCGCGGTTGACATAGACCAGCGGGATCTTGGCTGCGGCGGCGGCATCCGACATCGCCTGCGTGGCCGAAGTGTCGACCGGGTTGACGATGATGGCGTCGACGCCCGAAGCGGCGAAGTTCTTGATCTGGTCAAGCTGCTTGGCAACGTCGTTCTGCGCGTCCTCGACCTGCAGCTCGACGCCGCTCATACCCTTGGCCTGCTCGATCATGCCGTTGCGCAGCACGGTCAGGAAGTTGTCGTCGAACTTGGCCATCGACACGCCAACCTTGGCGGCCAGGGCGGATGAACTCATCAGCGCCGCGAAGGCGACGCCTAAAATCAATTTCTTCATTGTGTTTCTCCTCCACATATTGGTGTCCGGTTTCACCGATTTATCCGGAATCCCCGATCTCCCCGGGGAATCT
>NZ_RZPB01001143.1:0-1384 GCF_003998535.1 Mesorhizobium sp. M7A.F.Ca.AU.002.02.1.1
ACTGTGGCCTGCCAATGTGAATTTGTGATCCAGCTTAAAAATATCGAAAAGCGATTTTGTCTTGCCGCCATCGCCGGGAGGCACAAGAGGCATTGCGACGCTCTCGATCGGCATGAAACCGGCAGCGAGCAACGATGGGATCGCGAAAAGCCGCTTTTTCATGCGACGCCAAACCTCTCGTATCCATGTGCCTTCGGATGCCACTCAAAGAAACCGCCGCACTCGTTGCGCAGACTACAATCGGCGCAATCCGAGACGTAGGCTCTTTTCCAGTCCGAGATAGTCGAAGGTGCGAACATCCGATAATTGGCGGGAACTGTGCAGAGCGGAAAGTTATAGAGCTTGGTCTCGATCCCGCGGCTGATCGCAAAATCCAGTGCCTTGCCGACTACGTCGAAGCCCTTGG
Organism: Mesorhizobium sp. M7A.F.Ca.AU.002.02.1.1; assembly: GCF_003998535.1. Lineage (NCBI taxonomy): Bacteria > Pseudomonadati > Pseudomonadota > Alphaproteobacteria > Hyphomicrobiales > Phyllobacteriaceae > Mesorhizobium > Mesorhizobium sp. M7A.F.Ca.AU.002.02.1.1. Next base: position 407 of record NZ_RZPB01001143.1, read on the forward strand.
AACTGTCATAGAACAACGAGCTCCAATTCTGCCGGCCGTAGCCAATGTTTTCGAGCTGCATGATTGCCCATTTGTCGACGAAAGGCAGCGCGGTCGTCACAAACTTCGCCAGGTCAAATAGCTTGGGAGCATTGGGTTTCATAAGGACTGTGCGCAGTTCAATCTTTGCGCCAGCCTCGCAAAGGAGTGACAGGCTTTTTCTAACCTGGTCGAACGCACCTGGTTTCCCCACGATGCGATCGTGGACATCACGATCGCTTGAGTACACAGGGATGCCCCAAAGGATACGATCCAGGTCCATACGACGAAGTCTGACGACGTCGTCACGGTCAAAATGCTGGGCATTGGTCAGGACGTGGAAATTGATGTCGCGACGGGCGGACATTGTTGTGTCCAGAAACTCGAGCAACTCCGATTTGAAGAGCGTGGGCTCCCCTCCCGATATGCCGATGGTCGAATTTCCTGGCGATAAGAGCACGGCCGTTTCGAAGAATGGAAACATGTCGATGTGCCGCTCTTTCGGAGGTTGAGAGCACATCAAACAGAGCTGATCGCACCGTTCCGTGATCAAGAGGGTGTTGTGTCGGGAATTCGCTCGGATGAGGCGGTGCGCCGTCCCTCGCCAGGGCACGACAAACATCACATCACCATTGACCTCGCTCGGATCGACGCCGAATACACGAAGCTTGCCCATCGCTCCGGCGAAGTCGGCGTTTTCCGCACTGGCATTCTCCAACGTCGCGTCCAGCGAACCGGCATCGCTACAGTCCTCCGACAATCCTTCGAACGACCTGAGGCGAACAACGTAGGGATCTACGACATCGGTTTCGATTTTGAGACGAAGCGGGATCATACATGCACCGGGATCATGTGATCCCCCCACGATGGCACGCGGGCCCAGCTGGCGAGCGACCGGATCGCCGCATCGTCGCGGCGACTGACTACCTCGACGACCTTATCGAAACGGGAAATGTGTCT
>NZ_RZPB01001144.1:0-1384 GCF_003998535.1 Mesorhizobium sp. M7A.F.Ca.AU.002.02.1.1
GCGCGCCGGCTTCATCGTTTTCCAGCCGCTCGCCGGCATCTATGACTGGCGGCAGCCCGAAAAGTTCACTGCGGTTCTGCAGGCCGCCGTCGAAGGGTTGCCGGAACAAGGGCTGTTCATGTGCCATCCCGGCCATGTCGACGAGACGCTGCGCGCGCGCGACACGATGCAAGGTGTGCGCGAGGTCGAATTCGCGGCCCTGGCATCGGACGCGTTCGGAGCCAGCCTGGCCCGCGCCAATGTCGCAATCATGGATGGCAGGGGATGAACGACGCCGAGCGGCCCCCGCGTTCGACCGGCAACAAGATCGTCCGCTTTGCCATTGTCGGACTGGCGAACACGGCCATCGACCTTGCCAGCTTCTTCCTGCTGCTCAAGCTCGGTGCTTCGCCGCTGCCGGCCAACGTTGCTGCCTGGTTCATCGCCGTCACCTTTTCCTTCGCGGCGAACGGCTTCTGGTCGTTCGAGCGCAATCGAGCCATCCGGCTGCGTGACGCATTCCTTCGCTTCGCCTCGCTTGGAGGGCTGATTTCGCTCGGCGTCTCCAGCCTCTCCATCGCGCTGTTTGCCGGCATCGCCGGAGTGTGGCCGGCAAAGATCGCCGGTGTCGTGGTGGCGGCGGTGCTGAATTTCCTCGCCGCGCGCTGGTCGATCGAAGGCCGGTTCTTGAGATAGGCGGAACTATTTTTCTTACGAAATTCCGGACGGAAAACCGCTACACACTTTTCCCTGGATTTCTTTACTCCGCCGGTTCCACATTGGTGTAGGCGGCTTCCTCCAACTCGCGCTTCAGTCGCGCTTCCTCATGGGTCTTCGGCGTCACGAAGCGGCCAAGCAGGAGATAGGCGACCGGCGTCAGGAACAGCGTCGAGACGGTGGCCAACCCCAGGCCGCCGACGATAACCCAGCCGAGCGCGACGCGCGCCTCGGCACCGGCGCCGCTCGCCAGCACCAGCGGCAAGCCGCCGAGCACGGTGCAGATCATCGTCATCATCACCGGCCGCACGCGGATGATCGAGGCCTGCTCGATCGCTTCGCGCACGCCAAGCCCGCGATCGCGCAGCTGGTTGGCGAATTCGACGATCAGGATGCCGTTCTTGGCCATGACGCCAACCAAAAGCACCAGGCCGATCTGGCTGTAGGCGTTGAGACTGGTGCCCGAGAGCAGAAGCGCGAAAATCGCGCAGGCCAGTCCGAGCGGCACCGTCGCCATGATGATGACGGCACTGACGAAACTTTCGAACTGGGCGGCCAGCACCAAAAGGATGATGACCAGCGCGAAGCCGAAAATGGTGATCACGGCGCTGTTGGTTTCGCCCAGCGTCGCCGCCTCGGCCAGAGGCAGGATGCGGCTGCCCGCAGGCAGCAGCGGCGTGGCGATCTC
>NZ_RZPB01001145.1:0-1381 GCF_003998535.1 Mesorhizobium sp. M7A.F.Ca.AU.002.02.1.1
TCACGCTGCTTCGCCGATCACGCCGGCATAGCCATTGGCTTCCAGGTCGAGCGCCAGCGACTTGTCGCCTGACTTGATGACCTGCCCCTTGTAGAGCACATGCACGGTGTCGGGCACGATGTGCTCAAGCAGGCGCTGGTAGTGGGTGATGACCAGGAACGCCCGGTCCGGCGCGCGCAGCGCGTTGACGCCGTCGGAAACGATCTTCAGCGCATCGATGTCGAGGCCGGAATCGGTCTCGTCGAGCACGCACAATTTCGGCTCCAGCAATTTCATCTGCAGGATCTCCGCCCGCTTCTTCTCGCCGCCGGAAAAGCCGACATTAAGCGGCCGCTTCAGCATCGCCATCTCCATGCTGAGCGAGGCGGCGGCTTCCTTCACGCGCTTCAAAAATTCCGGGATCTTCAGCGGCTCCTCGCCGCGCGCCTTGCGCTGCTCGTTCATCGCCACTTTCAGGAATTCCATGGTGGCGACGCCCGGTATCTCCATCGGATACTGGAAGGCGAGGAAGATGCCTGACGTGGCGCGCTCGGCCGGATCCATTTCGAGGATCGACTGGCCGTTGTAGAGGATGTCGCCCTCGGTCACCTCATAGTCCTCGCGACCGGCGAGGATGTAGGACAGCGTCGATTTGCCCGAGCCGTTCGGCCCCATGATCGCGGCAACCTCGCCGGCTTTCACCGTCAGGTTCAGACCGCGGATGATTTCGGTGCCGTCATCGACGATGCGGGCGTGCAGGTTTCTGATTTCAAGCATTTTTTCGTTTCCTGAATATCTGTCCGGTCAGCCGACCGAGCCCTCAAGCGAGATACCGATCAGCTTCTGCGCCTCGACAGCGAATTCCATCGGCAGTTGCTGGATGACGTCCTTGACGAAGCCGTTGACGATCAGCGCGATCGCCTCCTCTTCAGGGATACCGCGCTGCATGACGTAGAATTTCTGGTCCTCGGAAATCTTCGACGTGGTCGCTTCGTGCTCGAACTGCGCCGTCGAATTCTTGGCTTCCATGTAGGGCACGGTGTGCGCGCCGCACTGGTCGCCGATCAGCAGGGAATCGCAGTTGGTGAAGTTGCGGGCGTTGGTCGCCTTGCGGTGCGCCGAGACCTGGCCGCGATAGGTGTTCTGCGAGAAGCCGGCGGCGATGCCTTTGGAGATGATGCGGCTCGACGTGTTCTTGCCGAGGTGGATCATCTTGGTGCCGCTGTCGACCTGCTGATAACCGTTCGAGACAGCGATCGAATAGAACTCGCCCGAGGAATCGTCGCCGCGCAGGATGCAGCTCGGATATTTCCAGGTGATCGCCGAGCCGGTCTCGACCTGCGTCCACGAGATCTTCGAGCGATCGCCACGGCAGTCGCCGCGCTTGGTGACGAAATTGTAG
>NZ_RZPB01001146.1:0-1380 GCF_003998535.1 Mesorhizobium sp. M7A.F.Ca.AU.002.02.1.1
GCACGAGATGCTGATGGCGACCAGAAACCGCATCCTCATCAACCTCGACAACAAGCTCGACGTCGGCGCCCTCGACCACCAGCCGGCATGTCTTCAGTTCGGCCAGCGTGTACATGACCACCTCGCCCTTGCAGGTCGTGGTGCGGTCGAGCCAGCTGTCATGCATGACGACGAACTCGCCGTCCTTCGAGCGCCTGATGTCGACCTCGACGATTTCGGCGCCCATGGCGATCGAGCCCTCCACGGCGGCAATCGAATTTTCCGCGTAGAGCGTCTTGCCGGCCTGCATGCTGCCGGCGCGATGCGCAGCCACCATGACGTGATCGCGCCATTGGTTGGCATGCTCGAAGCGGTCGAGGATCTGTCTGGCGCGGGTCTCGCCGGCCAAGGCCTGGCCAGAGGCGGCTGCCACGGCCGTGTAAAGCAGAAAACTCAGCCAGATGGTCCGCATCGAGAATCGCTCCTTGCCGGATCGACACCCGGATAGGCGACGCCCGTGACATCTGGGTGAACGAAGCCGGCTAGCGGAATACTCGCAGCAGGTGCGTCAGATGCGTTTCGAGAGCCTGCGGAACCACGCCATGGCCGGCATCTCGACAAAACGCCAGGTGATCCAGGAGGCGGCAATGGTAGCGGCGAGCATGACGACGATCGCCACCGCCCCCGTCCAGCCGGCACCGAAGCCGGTGGCAGGCTGGCCGCGCAGCATGAAGTCGCCGATCAGGCCAAGGCCGAGCTTGCGCTCGACGAGCCCCGCGACGTTGATCAGGCGCGCCTGGACGAAGATGTGGACCATGTAGATCGAATAGGACAGCGCGCCGAGCGTCAGCATGAACGGGGCTCTGAGCAAGGCGCTGATCCAGCCACCCTCATGGGCGAACAGAAACAGCGCCAGCGCGAACACCAGGGGTGCCGCGATGCCGAAGTCATTGTCGCCCGCCAGCGAAACGAAAAGCACGATGACGGCCACCATGACGATTTCGGCAAGGGTCCAGTCCATCCGCGGGCCGCCCCTGGCGAGAGCCTGTCGCGCCCCTGCAATGGAATCATGCTGAAACCAGGCCAGCAAGGCGCCGAGCGAGAAGCCGTACAGGCAACGGATGAAGCCGAAATCGAAGGACACATCCATATGATGGGTCGAGAAGCCGAGCAGGAACAGCGGCGCGGTGACGGCGGCCGCGACGAACCATATCCAGGCGCGCACGCCGGCGACGAAGACCACGCCGGCAAACAGGAGATAGGCGAAGAACTCGGCCGAAATGCTCCAGCTCGGCGCATTCCAGGTCAATTGATCCTCGAAGCCGACACCCTGCAGCAGAAGGAGATTGGCAAGCAGGCTGTTGAGGTCGAAGCCGCCGGTGAAGGGGGCAGCCCCCGTGC
>NZ_RZPB01001147.1:0-1379 GCF_003998535.1 Mesorhizobium sp. M7A.F.Ca.AU.002.02.1.1
CCGTAAGCTTGTGTCCGCGGCCTATTGCTGGACCAGATTGTTGAACTTCTCCGTCGCCTCGACCAGATTGTCGCGCCAGAACTCGGCGTCCTGCAGCACCTGTTTCTTGACGTTTTCGGGCGCCGAATTGATGTCCTTGATCCTGTCCTGCGGGATCTTGCCGGTCTCGAAAGCCTTCTCGTTTACTGGGCCATTGTCGACGTAGAGCGGCAGATTGGCCTGCAGCTGCGGGCTGACGAACATCGCAAGCGCCTTCATCGCGGCTTCCTTGTTCTTGGCACCCTTGGGGATGACCATGCAGTCGGCGGTCAGCACGCCCTGGTCGAAGGAGAAGCTGACCGGCGCGCCTTCCTTCTTCAAGGTGCCGGCACGGCCGTTCCAGATGCTCGCCATGTCGACTTCGCCATCCTTGACCAATTGCATGGCCTGAGCGCCGGAGGTCCACCAGGCGTCGACATGGCCACGGATCTTGTCGACGGATTTCAGCGCGCCGTCGACATCCACGGGATAGACCTTGTCGATCGGCAGGCCCGAGGCGAGAGCCGCGACGCTCAGCGTTTCGGTCGCCTGGCTGCCGCTCAACGCGCGCCGTCCCGGAAACTTTTCCACGTTCCAGAAGTCGGCCCAGGTCTTGGGGCCTTTGTCGCCGAACACATCGGTCCGGTAGATCAGCACGACGGAGGTGTAGGAAATGCCGACCCAGTCATCATGGACAAGCTTCGGATTGATGCCGCTCTTGTCGATAATGCCGTAGTCGAGCTTCTCGAACAGCCCTTCCTTCGAGCCGCGTGCGCATTCGTCGGCGCCAAGCTCGGTGATGTCCCATTTCACCGCATTGCCGGTTACCTGCAGCCGTACGTCGTCGAGGCCGTTGGTGGTGTCCTCCTTGATGGTGATGCCGAGCGCGTCGGCGGTCGGCTTGAAGAACGCCTTGGTCTGCGCTTCCTGGTAGGTGCCGCCCCACGAGGCGACGGTGATGGTGTCGCCCGCCATTGCGGGGGCCGCGAGGGAGGCCATGAGGCCCGCCATCGCAACGATACTAACGCTTCTGGTCCTGTTCATTTTTTCGGCTCTCCACCGGTGTTCCCATTGTTTTTGATTTCGCATTCTATTTTGTATACAATTTTGAGTGTAGCTTGGGGATCAGCGATGTCAACACCGATCGGCGCGCCTGGGGCCGTCAACCCGGGCTGGGAGATGGGGCGCCGGGGCGTGGCAAACCGCGCCGACTTTGAATACAGCTATGCATGAGAACATATGCCGGCGGAAAGACCGGAGAACTGGAAACGGAACTTGGCCAAGGAAACCAAAAACACGCTGCGCGACTCGGTCTATTCCGCGCTCAAGGCGATGATCGTGACCGGCCAGATTCCGCCGGG
>NZ_RZPB01001148.1:0-1377 GCF_003998535.1 Mesorhizobium sp. M7A.F.Ca.AU.002.02.1.1
GGGTAGGGGTATCGCGGAATTCAGCGTCGTCCCCCCACCCGGCTCGCTGTGCTCGCCACCCTCCCCACAAGGGGAAGGGTAAGACCAGCGCTCAAGGTCTCACCTGTCCCGACCCGCGCACACGGTATTTGAACGACGTCAGCTGTTCGACGCCCACCGGTCCGCGCGCATGCATCTTGCCGGTGGCGATGCCGATCTCGGCGCCCATGCCGAATTCGCCGCCGTCGGCGAACTGCGTCGATGCGTTGTGCAGCAGGATCGCCGAATCGATCTCGTTGAAAAACCGCTCGACGGCTTGCGCATCCTCGGCGACGATCGCCTCGGTGTGATGCGAGGAAAACGTCTCGATATGCTCGATCGCACCACCGATACCGTCGACCAGTTTTACCGCGATGATGGCATCGAGATACTCGGTGATCCAGTCGGCATCGGTCGCCGGTTTGGCGTCGAAAAACACTTTCAGCACCTCGGCATCGGCATGGATTTCGCAGCCGGCGGCGCGAAGTGCATCAAGGATCGGCACCAGATGCGTGGAGGCAACCGCCCGGTCGACCAGCAGCGTCTCTGCGGCACCGCAGACGCCGGTGCGTCGCATCTTGGCGTTGACGGCGATCCTGACAGCCATATCGAGCTTGGCGGAACGGTCGATGTAGAGATGGCAGATGCCTTCGAGATGCGCGAAGACCGGGACCCGCGCCTCGGCCTGCACCCGTCCGACCAGGCTTTTGCCACCGCGCGGGATAATGACGTCGAGGTTGCCGCCCAACCCCTTCAGCATTTCGCCGACGGCGGCGCGGTCGGTGGTCGGCACCAGCTGGATGGCATCCTCCGGCAGGCCCGCTTGCTTCAGCCCTTCGACCAGGCAGGCGTGGATGGCGGCGGAAGAATTGAGCGAATCCGAACCGCCGCGCAGGATCACCGGATTGCCGGCTTTGAGGCACAGCGCGCCGGCATCGGCGGTGACGTTCGGGCGGCTCTCATAGATGACGCCGACGACGCCGAGCGGCGTGCGCACGCGCTCGATATGCAAACCGTTCGGCCGGTCCCACTGCGCGATCACGTCGCCAACCGGATCCCGCAGCGCGGCGATTTCGCGGATGCCGTCGGCCATGGCGCGGATGCGCGCCGGATCGAGCTTCAGCCGGTCCATGAAGGAGGTGGAAAGCCCGGATTCATGACCATTCGAAACATCGATGGCGTTGGCGTCGAGAATGTCCTGCTCACGGGCCACAATCGCCTCGGCCATGGCCAGCAGTGCGGCGTTCTTGGCGGCGGTTGTGGCAATGGCCAGCGGCCGGGCGGCAGCGCGGGCGCGCCGGCCGATATCGGCCATCAGCGCGACAGTGTCATCCCCGGATTTTTCATGCAGTTTCAGCA
>NZ_RZPB01001149.1:0-1375 GCF_003998535.1 Mesorhizobium sp. M7A.F.Ca.AU.002.02.1.1
CCGCCACCGCCGCCTCGATCGCGGTGGCCGGGATGCCGAGCTGCTGCGCCTCGATGACCGACCATTTGCCGGTGCCCTTCTGGCCGGCGCGGTCGAGGATGATGTCGACCACCGGTTTGCCGGTCTTCGGATCGTCGGCGGCCAGCACCTTGGCGGTGATCTCGATCAGGTAGGAGTTGAGCCGGCCCTTGTTCCAGTTGGCAAACACCGTGCCGATCTCTTTCGGGCCCATGCCCAGGCCGTCGCGCAGGATGCCGTAGATCTCCGCGATCATCTGCATGTCGGCATATTCGATGCCGTTGTGGATGGTCTTGACGAAATGTCCGGCGCCGTCGGTGCCGAGCCATGCCGCGCAGGGTTCGTCCTTGAATTTGGCGGAGATCGCCGTCAGCACCTTCTCGACGCGCTTCCATGAGTCCTCCGTGCCGCCGACCATGATCGACGGCCCGTGGCGTGCCCCCTCCTCGCCGCCGGACACGCCCATGCCGATGAAGGTGAGACCCGAACCGGAAAGCTCGGAGAAGCGCCGCATCGTGTCGCGGAAATTGGCGTTGCCGGCATCGATGACGATGTCGTTGGCCGACAGCACGCCACGCAGTGCCGCGATCTGTTCGTCGACCGGCTTGCCGGCCAGCACCATGATGATGATCGGGCGCGGCGGCCGGATCGCGGCGGCGAGCTCTTCAAGGCTGTAGCAGGGCACGACCATGTCCCTGAGTGCGCCGGCATTCTCGACAAAGGCATCGGTGCGCGCCCTGGTGCGGTTGAAGACAGCGATGCGGTGCCCGTGCTCGGCGATGTTGAGCGCCAGGTTGGAGCCCATCGTGCCAAGGCCGATCAGGCCGATTTCGGCTTTTTCCATCGTTTCTTCCCTGCTCTCGGATCGTTTGTTGAGACCGCGATTTTGCGGGCGATGATTGACGGGCCTTGACGCCTGCGTCAACCGCCTCGCCGAATTGTGTTGCCCGGATTGTCGGTCGTGCCCGTGTAGAGGTACCTGGCAGTCCCGCCTACGGCCTGATGTCGACGGGCGCCTCGATCTTCACCATCTGAAAATCCGAGACCAGTATGTCGATGCGCACCGTCCACCGGCCGGGCAGCGGAATGACGAGGTTGTCGACGCGCCAGCTGCCGTCGCCGGGCTTGGTTGCCGCGCGCTTCAAGGGCTCGATGCCGGAATCGGGCTTTGACAGCACAAGCGTTACCTCCTTGGCGTCGAGCGGGCCGAAATCGCCGCTCATGATGACCATCGAGGCAACGACCGGGCCGGCATGGCCTGGAGTGATGTTGAGATCGGCCATCGCTTGCAGCGCGTGGATATGGACCGACACCGGTTGCGCTGCAAGCGATGGCCGATCTCAACATCACTCCAGGC
>NZ_RZPB01000114.1:0-11756 GCF_003998535.1 Mesorhizobium sp. M7A.F.Ca.AU.002.02.1.1
CCACTCCCCTACACATTCAGCAACAAATACTCCCGCTCCCACGGACTGATCACTTCCATGAAGGTCTCGAATTCCGCGCGCTTGATCGCCGCATAGGTCGCGGCGAACGACTTGCCCAGATGAGCGCAGAGTTCCTCGTCGCCCTCGAACAGGTCGACGGCTTCAAGCAGGCCGCGCGGCAGGTCGATCTCGTCGGCATTGGCCGTTGTCAGGACCGGGGGCTCGGCCTTGATCTTGTTGGTGATGCCGATCAGCCCGCAGGCAAGCGATGCCGCCAGCGCCAGATAGGGATTGGCATCGGAGGACGGGATGCGGTTTTCGACGCGCCGTGCCGCCGGATCCGAGCGTGGCACGCGAAACGCCGTGGTGCGGTTGTCATAGCCCCATTTGTTGTTGACCGGCGCCGACGCCGCCTGTGTCAGCCGGCGGTAGGAATTGACATAGGGCGCGAACATCACCAGCGCGTTCGGCACATGCTTCTGCATGCCGCCGATAAAGTGGAAAAAATCGTCGGTTTCCGAGCCGTCAGCGGCCGAAAAGATGTTCTGTCCGGTCTTCTTGTCGATGATCGACTGATGGATGTGCATGGCGGAGCCGGGTTGCCCCTGGATCGGCTTGGCCATGAAGGTGGCGTAGATCTCGTGCTTCAGCGCCGCCTCGCGAATGGTGCGCTTGAACATGAACACCTGGTCGGCCAGTTCGATCGGGTCGCCATGGCGCAGATTGATCTCCAACTGGCCGGCACCTTCCTCGTGGATCAGCGTATCGATCTCCAGGCCCTGGCTTTCGGAGAAATGGTAGATGTCGTCGATCAGTTCGTCGAATTCGTTGACGCCGGCGATCGAATAGCCGGCGCCGCCGCCGATCGCGCGTCCCGACCGGCCAACCGGCGGGGTCAGCGGATAGTCCGGGTCGGGATTCTTGCGCACCAGGTAGAACTCGATCTCGGGCGCCACCACAGGCTTCAGGCCGAGCTTGTCATAGGCGGCCACCACACGCTTCAACACGTTGCGCGGCGTGAACTCGACCGAGCGTCCGTCCTGGTGGACGAGGTCGCAGATGACCGCTGCCGTCGGGTCTTCTTCCCAGGGCACCACCGTCAGCGTCGACAGGTCGGGCATCAGTTTGAGGTCGCCGTCGTCTTCCGGGTAATGGAAGCCGTTGCCATCCTCGGGGTAGCCGCCGGATATCGTCGTCATGAAGACTGCCGACGGCAGCGCCAGCGAGGTGTTGGAGGTGAATTTCTTCGATGGCATCATCTTGCCACGCGCGACGCCTGCCTGATCGGGCGTGATGCACTCGATGTCCTCGATGCCGCGCCATTCCAGCCAGGCGCTGACTTCCTTCCAGTTCTTGACGCCTCGTTGGTTTTTCACGAAGGCAGGCGTGCGGGCGCGTCCTCCGCGGCTCGACGGACGGACTTCCTTTTTTGCAGGCGGCATCATTCACCAGATTGGGTTGCGGATTGTGGAGTATAGCCGTGCCCTCCTATGGAAGGGAAGGGGAGCCGCGTCGGGCATTGCCCGGTGCGGTTGAAAATCACGCCAATCGGCTTAGTTTCGGCCGTCCCAATTCCAATCGAGGCGTTCAATGCGGCGCAATGACAAACTGACGACGATCGGCTTCGACGCCGACGACACGTTGTGGCAGAACGAGCAGTTCTTCCGGCTGACGGAAAAGCGCTTTGCCGCCATGCTCGTCGACCATGGCGAAGCGGAGCACATCTCGGCACGATTGCTGGAGGCCGAAAGGCGCAACCTCGCTGTCTATGGCTTCGGCATCAAGGGATTTACCCTGTCGATGATCGAGACGGCGATCGAGGTCACGCAAGGCCGCGTGCCGGGCTCGGTCATAGCGGAGATTCTCGATGCCGGCCGCGAGATGCTGAGCCATCCGATCGAGGCCTTGCCGCACGCCCGCGAGACGGTCGAAAAGCTTGCCGGCGCATTCCGCCTCGTGCTGATCACCAAGGGCGACCTCTTCGACCAGGAGCGCAAGCTGGCTGGCTCAGGCCTTGGCGATCTGTTCGACGCGGTCGAGATCGTCAGCGACAAGAATGCTGCCACCTATAGCAGGCTCTTCAACCGCCACGGCGATGGTCCGGCGAAAAGCATGATGGTCGGCAACTCGCTGAAGTCGGATGTGGTGCCGGCCATCGAGGCCGGCGGCTGGGGTGTTCATGTGCCGCATGAACTGACCTGGGTGCTGGAGCATGTCGAAGCGCCGGTAACCGAATCGAGGTTCCGCCAGATATCCGATCTCGGACAACTGCCCGGACTGATCGAAAGCATCATCGATCCCTGATCGCCGGGCGATCCGTGGTCGCCCGGCCTTACCTGGTTTCGATTCCGGACGGAAAAACCGCTATACACTTTCCCGCAATTGCCTCAGCGGCCGATCAGGCGATCGATCACCGGTTGCAACCGTTCGGGCGTGATCGGCTTGGCGATCACCACGTCGATGACACCAGACAGGCCCAGGCTTTCCGTGGTGCCATTCTTGGTTGACAGCAGGATTACCGGTGGCAGCGATTTGCCCGAGGCGCGGCGCAACGCGTCGATGCTGGACATCAGATTGTCGCAGTCCTTGTTGTCGGCGCCGCCGTCAAGGACAACCGCGCCGGGAATGAGCGACCGCAAGATCCTTGCCGCCGTGTCGGGAGATTCCGAAATCGGCTTGAGCCCGGATCGCTCGACGATCTTTGAAATCACCACGCGATTGATTGGCGACCTGCCGACGACAAGCACCTGCGACGGATCACGGATCGCCTCGGTGGTTGAGCCGCGGGTCACCAGATTCGGATGTCTTGGAGTCTCGCCTTCGCGATTCACCCGGCACACAAGTCAGCCAAGAAGCTCGCCCCTATTTCAATGCAGAGTTGAATCCGGAGCGCAATTGGCGTGAGATCGCAGCCTATGTCAAGTTGAAATAAAAGTGCCCGAAATCATCGCCGGGACAGTGAATTTCAAGCAACGCTACTGTACTCGACTGTCCACACGTGCATTTCATAAAAAGAAAATTCACCTGCGCAGGGGCTGCGCAGGTGAAGGGTCGGTTGCATGAATTTCAGTCAGCCGTGGCTCTGCTGCGTGACGATCACCGGGATCAGCAGATCGCCCCAGTTGCCGTCGCCGCCGTGATGTCGTGCCGAGCGCACGAGTTCCACCGAGACGCCCGCCTCGACCGCCTTCATAACCGACTGGTTGAGGCGGTGCAGGTCGTTGGCCAGCATGCGGATCGTCGCCTGCTGGTCGACGCTCATCGTTGTCGACTGTTCCTCGGCGCGTTCCTTGACGCGGCTTATCGATGCCATTGGTTTTCTCCTTGTGTCCCAAGCCCTGTCGGGCGTTTCCTCTGAGTTTTTCTGTTCGCTATTCGGCGGCCGGTTTGAACTGCGCGTGCTCCGTCGATTCATGCATGGCGGTGGTCGACGACTGGCCGCCGGTGATCGCCATCGACACGGCGTCGAAATAGCCGGTGCCGACCTCGCGCTGATGCTTGGTCGCGGTGTAGCCATCGGCCTCGGCCGCGAACTCCGCTTCCTGCAACTCGGAATAGGCCGCCATCTGCCGCGCCTTGTAGCCGCGCGCCAGTTCGAACATGCCGTAGTTGAGCTGGTGGAAGCCGGCGAGCGTGATGAACTGGAACTTGTAGCCCATGGCGCCGAGCTCCTTCTGGAACTTGGCAATCGTCGCGTCGTCGAGGTTCTTCTTCCAGTTGAACGACGGCGAGCAATTGTAGGCGAGCAGCTTGTCGGGATGGTGCTTGCGCACGCCCTCGGCGAATTTCCTGGCCTGCGCCAGGTCGGGTTTCGAGGTCTCGCACCAGATCAGATCCGCGTACGGCGCATAGGCGATGGCGCGGGCAATGCAGGGCTCGATGCCGTTCCTGACATGATAGAAACCCTCAACCGTGCGCCCGGCGTCGTGGTCGACGAAAGGCTGGTCGCGCTCGTCGATGTCGGAGGTGAGCAGCTTGGCGGCTTCCGCATCGGTGCGCGCGACGACCAGGGTCGGCGTGCCCATCACGTCCGCCGCCAGGCGCGCGGCGTTGAGGTTGCGGATGTGCGCCGCAGTCGGGATCAGCACCTTGCCGCCGAGATGGCCGCATTTCTTTTCCGACGCCAACTGGTCCTCATAGTGGACGCCGGCGGCGCCCGCCTCGATGAAGGCCTTCATGATTTCGAAGGCGTTGAGCGGCCCGCCGAAGCCAGCTTCGGCGTCGGCAACGATCGGCGCGAACCAGGTTTCGACCGAAAGCCCATTGCCTTCGGAGGTCTCGATCTGGTCGGCGCGCTGCAGCGTCCGGTTGATGCGCTTGACCAGTTCAGGCGCCGCATTGGCCGGGTAGAGCGACTGATCCGGATACATCGCGCCAGCCGTGTTGGCGTCGGCGGCAACCTGCCAGCCCGACAGGTAGATCGCCTTCAGCCCGGCGCGCACCTGCTGCATCGCCTGATTGCCGGACATGGCGCCGAGCGCGTTGACGAAGTCCTCCTCGTGGATGAGCTTCCACAGCCGATTGGCGCCCATTTCGGCAAGGCTCTGGCGGATCTGCACCGAACCGCGCAGACGCTTCACATCCGCCGCCGAGTAGGGTCGTTCGATACCGTCGAAGCGACCTTCCGGCGCCGATGGGACGAGGTTGTAAAAATCAGTCATTGGTCACTCCGAGGAATTGCTGATCTGTGTCAAGGCGTCAATCATTTGGGGGTAGTTGGGTATGACTGGATTTACATTTCTGCGCGAAATCAGCCACAAAAATCAGGTAAACTGAGAGGATATAAGAGAAAACCTGTGTTGCGTTTGACAGAAGTGCGTTGTAAATTTGTCATTATTGTAAAAGGCCCGTGCCCAGGAATTCGTGTAAATTGCTGTAAAGGACAGTCCATGGCTGACCAGAAGATCTTCGCCGGGCCGCGCATCCGCCGCATTCGCAACGCCAAGGGCCTGACCCAGACGGCGATGGCCGAGGGTCTCGGCATTTCGCCGTCCTACCTCAATCTGATCGAGCGCAACCAGCGGCCGCTGACGGTGCAGCTGATCCTCAGGCTGGCCTCCGTCTACAAGGTCGATCCACACGAGCTGCAGGGCGAGGCGAGGGGATCTGTCGCTGCCTTGAAGGAAGTGTTCACCGATCCCCTGCTGGTCGGCGAGTTGCCGGGTGATCAGGAACTGATCGAGCTTGCCGAGGCGGCGCCCAATGCGTCCGCGGCCGTGATAAAGCTGTTCCGCGCCTATCGCGAGCAGGCCGAGCGCCTGTCCGACCTCAACGAATTGCTGGCACGCGAGGGTCGGGCGACGGCGCTCTCCGGCGCCCGCCTGCCGATCGACGAGGTGCACGAGATTTTCGAGCGCCGGCCGAACCATTTTGCTGCCCTCGAGGAGGAGGCCGCGGCGTTCACCTCGGTGCTCGATCCCGGCGATGATCTGTTCGGCGCGCTGAAGGCCTGGCTGAAGCGCGAATATGGCATCGTGGTCAAGGTGCTGCCGGTCGCGACCATGCCGAACTGGCGCCGCCGTTACGATCGTCATTCGCAGCGCCTGTTCCTGTCCGAACGCCTGTCGCCGTTCGACCAGTTGCGCGAAGTCGCGATGGAGGCCTGCCTGATCCGCATGACGGTCGCGGTCGCCGGCGAGATCCAGGCGCTCAAGCTGAGCACCGACGAGGCGCGCCGCCTGGCCCGCTTCGAACTTGGCCGTTATGCGGCGCATGCGCTGATGATGCCCTATCAGGCCTTTCACGCGGCTGCCGTGCGCGCCCGCTATGACATCGATGTCCTGCGTTCGCGCTTCGGGGTCTCCTTCGAACAGGCGGCCAACCGGCTGACCATGCTGCAGCGGCAGGGTGCCTCGGGCGTGCCGTTTTTCATGCTGGAGGTCGACAATGCCGGCAACCGCTTCCGCAAGGCCGGCAGCCAGGGCTTTCCTCAAAGCCGCTTTGGCGGCGGCTGTCCCAAGCTGCCCGTGCATGTCGCCTTCACCCAGCCCGGCCAGGTCTTCGTCGAGGCAGTGGAAATGCCCGACGGCGCCGAGTTCCTGTGCATCGCCCGCACGCTGGAAGGGCCGCAAGGCGCATTCTCGGAACGCCCGCGCCGCACCGCGCTGCTGCTCGGTTGCGACATCGGCTTTCGTGACGATATCGTCTATGGCGCGGCATTGCCCGGTGCGGCAATCACCGCAAAGGCCGGCACCGTCGCGGCGACGCCGGTCGGGCCTGCTTGCCGGCTTTGCGAACGCGTCGGCTGCCTGGCGGGGGCAGAACCGCCGGTGACGCGCCCGCTCGGCCTCGACGAGATGGTGACGGGCCTGAGTGCTTTCGATTTTCAGTGACGCCGTGTTCTTCTGAAATGGAGGAAGGTGCCACAATTGTCGGCGGCCGCTGGCTCAGTTCCGGCCTGCGCCTTTGCGTTACGCCAACAGAGCATCTTTTTGTCGTCCCTTGCGCATCGTCCCGTCCACAAGAGCCCGACAGTGGCAGCCATGATCGATACCGCATCGCCGATCGTCGCATCGCCAGCCGTCTCGCCGCGCGAGGAGCGCGTCGGCATGCTTTTGGTCTTCCTGTCGGCGCTGATGTGGAGTTTCGGCGGCGCCATCGCCCGCTTCATCACTGTCGGTGACAGCTGGACGGTCATTTTCTGGCGATCCGTGTGGGCAGCCGCCTTCCTGGTCTGCTTCATGGTTTGGCGTGACGGCTGGCGTGGCATGCTGAAGCTGTTCCGTGACATGGGGTTGCCCGGCCTTGCCGTCGGGATCTGCTTTGCCACGGCATCGACCGCCTTCGTCGTGGCGCTCGCCTACACCACCGTCGCTAACATCCTTTTGATGCAGGCAGGCGTGCCGTTGCTGGCGGCGCTGTTTGCTTGGGCATTGTTTCGCGAAAGGGTTGGTGTCGCGACCTGGGTGGCAATCGCCGCCGTCATCACCGGCGTCGCCATCATGGTGTCGGAATCGCTCGATGGCGCCGTCTCGCCCATAGGCGATGGGCTGGCGCTGTTGATCGCGGTCATGTTTTCAGTCGCCACCGTCATCACCCGGCGGTTCTCCGGCGTGCGCATGACGCCGGCGACGTGCCTCGGCACCATGCTCGCGGCCGGCTTTGCCGTCTCGCAGGCATCGACCCTCACCGTATCTGTCAGTGACATGGGCTTTCTGTTTGCCTTCGGCGTGGTCAATCTCGGCCTCGGCCTGGCCTTCTTCGCCACCGGCGCGCGACTGATCCCGGCGGCCATCGCGGCGCTGCTCGGCACGTTCGAGCCGATCCTCGGCCCGATATGGGTCTGGCTCATTCATTCCGAGGTGCCGTCGGGGCGCACCATCATCGGCGGCGCGGTTGTGGTCACGGCGCTGCTCGTCCATATCGGGCTCGAATTCAAGCGCCAGGCAAGGCCCGAACGCGCAGGGGTCACCGGGGTGCCGTCACCTAATTGAAGCGGCCTGCAGCTTTGCCATTGACAACGTCGCTGCGGCACGGGCAGGCTGGGAATACGGCAACAACAAGACAGGCGTATCTTGCCAAGTCTCCCAGCCGGTCCGATCGGGACCGGACCATATCGTCGTATCTCTGCCCGCGCCATGGCGAAAGCCTCTGACGGTATTGGCACGCCTCCCAGGCCGCCTCAGGGGCATCCAACCATCTCATCGAACCGCCTGCATGGTCTCGGCAGTTCGCGCTTGTCGCCCCTTGGAAAGCTCAATAGTCTGAAGAAAATGCCGGTCGCGCTGATGTCGCGACGAGCCGGTGAAGGAACACTCATCAAAGGAGAATAGCATGATCCGCAAAGCGCTCTGGCTTTCGGCAACGTCGGCATTCCTGACATTTTTCACCGTCGGCGGTCACGCCGAAGATCGTGTCGTCAACGTCTTCAACTGGTCGGACTACATCGACAGTTCGATCATCGACGATTTCACCAAGGAAACCGGCATCAAGGTCGTCTATGATACCTTCGATTCCAACGAAATCCTTGAGACCAAGCTGCTTGCCGGCGGCAGCGGCTATGACGTCGTCGTGCCCAGCGGCAATTTCCTTGCGCGCCAGATCCAGGCCGGCGTGTTCCAGAAGCTCGACAAGTCGAAGCTGCCCAACATTTCCAACATGTGGGATACGGTTTCGGAACGCACGGCCAAGTACGACCCCGGCAACGAATACTCGGTCAACTACATGTGGGGCACGGTCGGCATCGGCTACAACATCAAGAAGGTGCAGGCGGCACTCGGCACCGACAAGATCGACAGCTGGGATGTCTTCTTCAACCCCGACAGCCTGGCCAAACTGAAGGACTGCGGCGTCTACGTGCTGGACTCGCCGGCCGACATCATTCCGGCTGCACTGAAATATCTCGGCCTCGACCCGAACAGCACATCGCCCGACGATATCGCCAAGGCCGAGGAGACCTTGCTCAAGGTCCGACCTTATATCAGGAAGTTCCATTCCTCCGAATACATCAACGCGCTCGCCAACGGCGATATCTGCCTGGCCGTCGGCTGGTCGGGTGACGTGTTCCAGGCCCGCAACCGCGCGGTCGAGGCCAAGCAGGGCGTCGAGATCGGCTATTCCGTGCCGAAGGAGGGTGCGCAGATGTGGTTCGACCAGATGGCGATCCCTGCCGACGCGCCGCATGTCGCGGAGGCGCTCGAGTTCATCAACTACATGATGAAGCCGGAAGTTATCGCCAAGTCGTCGAACTACGTGCTCTACGCAAACGGCAACAAGGCTTCGCAGCAATTCGTCGACAAGGCACTGTTGGAGGATCCCTCGGTTTATCCCGATGCCGAGACCATAAAGAAGCTCTACACCGTCTCGCCATACGATCCCAAGACCCAGCGCGTCATCACGCGCACCTGGACCAAGATCGTCACCGGCCAGTAAGCAATCCGACACGGTCCCGGCAGCCACCTGCCGGGACCGTTTTTACCTGGGGCAAGAAGCAAGAAAATCAGGACGGAGTGGGACATGAAATCGCTTGGCAGCATCCGCAGGGATTTTGCACCGTGGAACGACCCGAACGCCAAGCCGTACATCCAGTTCGACAACGTCACCAAGAAGTTCGGTGACTTCACCGCCGTCAACAATCTGTCTCTGACCATCTTCGAGCGCGAGTTCTTCGCGCTGCTCGGTGCTTCCGGTTGTGGAAAGTCGACGCTGCTCAGGATGCTCGCCGGCTTCGAGGAGCCGACAGCCGGCCGCATTCTGCTCGATGGCCAGGATCTGCGCGGCATCCCGCCCTACCGGCGGCCGGTCAACATGATGTTCCAGTCCTATGCGCTGTTCCCGCATATGACGGTCGAGAACAACATCGCCTTCGGCCTCAAGCAGGACGGCATGCCGAAGCCCGAAATCGCATCGCGCGTTGCCGAGATGCTGAAGCTGGTCAAGCTCGAGCAGTTCGCCAAGCGCAAGCCGCATCAACTGTCCGGCGGCCAGCGCCAGCGCGTCGCGCTCGCCCGCTCGGTCGCCAAGCGGCCGAAGGTGCTGCTGCTCGACGAGCCGCTCGGCGCGTTGGACAAGAAGCTGCGCGAAGAGACGCAGTTCGAACTGATGGACCTGCAGCAGAATCTCGGCCTGACCTTCGTCGTCGTCACCCACGACCAGGAAGAGGCGATGACCATGGCCGATCGCATCTCCATCATCGACAAGGGCGAGGTGATGCAGGTGGCAACGCCGGCCGAAGTTTACGAGGCGCCGGGATCGCGTTTCGTCGCTGGCTTCGTCGGCAACGTGAATATGTTCGAGGGCAAGATCGCGCGTGGCGAGGCGGGCAGCGCCTGCATAGACGCCGGCAACGGCATCACCATCCGCACCGACAATGCCGGCACCGCCGGGGCCGGGACGGCCGTCACCTTCGCCATCAGGCCCGAAAAGATCAAGGTGTCGTCGAAGAAGCCGGCCGAGGCCGTCAACGCCATCGAGGGCGAGGTCTACGACATCGCCTATCTCGGCGACATGACCGTCTATCATGTCAGGCTGGACGACGGCCAGGTGGTGCGCGCCAGCACCATGAACGCGGCCCGCATCACCGAGGATCCGTTGAGCTGGAACGACCGCGCCTGGGTTTCCTTCCGGCCCGACGCCGGCGTCGTGCTGACGCGGTAGGGGGCGACCATGTCGAGCGCCGCCGTCACCACAGCATCAGCCTCTCCGGCATCCAATGCCGGCAGATCCATCCTTGCCAGGCTGGGTGCTGCCTTCGTTGGCCGACTGGTCATCATCATCCCGTATGTCTGGCTGCTGTTCTTCTTCCTCATTCCGTTCGTCATCGTCTTCAAGATCTCGCTGTCGCAGACGGCGATCGCCATTCCGCCCTATACGCCGGCGCTCGATTTCAGCGGCGGTATCTCAGGGTTCCTGGCTCAGCTGAAACAGCTCAGCCTCGACAACTACACCTGGCTGACGCAGGACGCGCTCTACTTCAACGCCTATGTGACCAGCGTCATCATCGCCGCGGTCTCGACGGTCCTGACATTGCTCGTCGGCTACCCCATCGCCTACGGCATGGCGCGCGCGCCGGCGACGATCCGCCCGACCTTGCTGATGCTGGTCATCCTGCCGTTCTGGACCTCGTTCCTGATCCGCGTCTACGCCTGGATCGGCATTCTCAAGCCCGAAGGGCTGCTCAATCAGCTGCTGCTCGCCACCGGCATCATCCACCAGCCGCTGATCATCCTCAACACCTATACGGCGATCTTCATCGGCATCGTCTATTCCTACCTGCCGTTCATGGTGCTGCCGCTCTATTCCGCTCTCGAGAAGATGGACTATTCGCTGATCGAGGCGGCCAAGGATCTCGGTTGCCCGCCGACCAGTGCGTTCTGGAAAATCACCTTCCCGCTGTCGCTGCCCGGCGTCATCGCCGGTTGTCTGCTGGTGTTCATTCCGGCTGTCGGCGAATTCGTCATTCCCGATCTGCTCGGCGGATCGCAGACGCTGATGATCGGCAAGACGTTGTGGAACGAGTTCTTCGCCAATCGCGACTGGCCGGTATCGTCGGCCGTGGCCGTCATCCTGCTGTTGCTGCTGATCGTGCCGATCATGCTCTTCCAGCGGGCTCAGGCGCGCGCTCAGGAAATGGACAGGTGACCTCATGAACGCCA
Source organism: Mesorhizobium sp. M7A.F.Ca.AU.002.02.1.1 (assembly GCF_003998535.1). NCBI lineage: Bacteria > Pseudomonadati > Pseudomonadota > Alphaproteobacteria > Hyphomicrobiales > Phyllobacteriaceae > Mesorhizobium > Mesorhizobium sp. M7A.F.Ca.AU.002.02.1.1. The sequence goes on from NZ_RZPB01000114.1 coordinate 11,094, forward strand.
CCTGGAGCCGCTTCAACATCACCTCGATCGTGCTTGGCTTTGCCTTTCTCTACCTGCCGATCGTGCTGCTCATCGTCTTCTCGTTCAACGAATCGAAACTGGTCACGGTCTGGGGCGGTTTCTCGACCAAATGGTACGTCTCGCTGTTCCACAACCAGGGTCTCATGGACGCGACCTGGGTGACGGCGCGTGTTGGCCTGATCTCGGCCACGGTTGCGACGGTGCTGGGCACGCTGGCGGCACTCACCTTGACCCGCTACACGCGCTTCAAGGGCAGGGTGCTGTTTTCCGGCATGGTCTTTGCGCCGCTGGTCATGCCGGAAGTCATCACCGGCCTGTCGCTGCTGCTGCTCTTCGTCGCCGTCGGGCTCGACCGCGGCTTCCTCACCGTGACGCTCGCCCACATCACGCTGACCATGTGCTTCGTCGCCGTGGTCGTGCAGTCGCGGCTCATGACTTTCGACCGCTCGCTGGAGGAAGCCGCGATGGATCTTGGCGCCACGCCGGTGAAGACCTTCTTCCAGATCACATTGCCGGTCATCATGCCGGCGATCGTCTCCGGCTGGATGCTGGCTTTCACCCTTTCGCTCGACGATCTGGTCATTGCCAGCTTCACCTCGGGGCCGGGCGCGACGACGCTGCCGATGAAGATCTACAGCCAGG
>NZ_RZPB01001150.1:0-1372 GCF_003998535.1 Mesorhizobium sp. M7A.F.Ca.AU.002.02.1.1
GGCCGCCTTGCCGAGGAAATGCCCGAACAGCATCGGGATATCGCCGCGGCGTTCACGTAGCGGCGGAATGCGCAGCGTCACCACGTTGAGGCGAAAATACAGATCCTCGCGAAAATCGCCGCGCTGGTCCGGCCGCCCGAGATCGACCTTGGTCGCTGCGACGACCCTGAGATCGATGCGCCGTATCTCGTTCGAGCCAAGCGGCGTGAGGCTGCGCGTTTCGAGCACGCGCAGCAGCTTGACCTGGAGCGCAGGCGGCATGGATTCGATCTCGTCGAGAAACAGCGTGCCGCCGCTCGAATGCTCGATGCTGCCAATCCGCCGCCGCTGCGCGCCGGTGAACGCGCCAGCCTCGTGGCCGAACAACTCGCTCTCTATGACCGTCTCCGGCAGAGCGCCGCAATTCAGCGCGACGAAGGGTTTTGCGCGCCGCCGCCCCCATCGGTGCAGGAGGTCCGCCACCACTTCCTTGCCGGTTCCCGTTTCTCCCTCGACCAGCACATCGACATCCATGTCGGCGATCTGGCGCAAGGTCTCGCGCAACCGCTTGATGGCAGGCGCCTCGCCGATCAGCGGCAGGCCGTCGGCGGCCAATGCCGCGGCTTCGCGCAGCCGCCGGTTTTCCATCACCAGCCGCCGCTTCTCACTCGCCCGTTTCAGCGCCTCGACAAGGCGTTCTCCGGCATAGGGTTTCGGAATGAAATCGTAAACGCCGTCCTTGAGCGCGGCCACAGCGAGATCGACGTCGCCATGCCCGGTAACCAGGATCACCGGTATATCCGCGTCGATCGCTTTGATGCGATCGAACAGCTGCAGACCATTCATGCCTGGCATGCGGATATCGCTGACGACGACGCCCTCGAAATTCCTGTCGACGACGGCAAGTGCTGCCTCGGCGGCGTCGAGTGCGACCACCGTGAAGCCGGCAAGCTCGAGCAATTGCGTGGTGGCGTGAAGGAGGTCCGCATCGTCGTCGACGAGCGCGACCAGCCCTGATCCGTCTGTCATTCAATTCGCCTCAAATCGATGGTGAAGGATGCGCCGCTGCCATTGCCGGGATCGAGCCGCAGCGTGCCGCCCAATTCCTGGGCGATCTCCTGCGAGATCACCAGCCCCAGGCCAAGCCCCTTCTCCTTGGTGGTCTGGAACGGCATGAACAGATTGCCGGCCGCCTCCGGACCAAGGCCGGGTCCATTGTCGCGCACCGAAATCAGCACTCGATCACCGCGCTCGGCGAGTTCGATCTCGATGCGCGGATCGGGCTGGTCCTTCATCGCGTCCAATGCATTTTGCAAAAGATTGACCAGGATCTGCTCCAGCCGGATGCGGCTCGCCATGACCACCGGCGAGGCATTGCCGCGCGGCCTGACGA